>JAACTI010000030.1:14641-17174 GCA_009993495.1 Deltaproteobacteria bacterium
GACCTTTGTCTTCAGCTCCCACGACCCGCAGGTTATCCAATGCGCCCGGCGGGTTGTCAGCCTCCTCGATGGCCGTCTGCTCACAGACCAACAGGTTCAACAATGCACTATCTGATCTCTTTTCTGCTGGGGCTGCTCTGCGTTTCAAGCACCCAGGCCGCCGCCCAAACGAGCTTTGAACTCCAGGGTTCTCTGCGCAACCTGAGCCAACAGCTTGAAAACTTTGCCCTTTCCGACCAGCGTACGCGGCTGTCATCAACCCTGCTGCGCATTGAATCCCGCTACCGGCAAAGCCCTGACCTTGACGTCGAAATGGCTCTCCAGGTGCGTGAAGATTACCGCGATTCTGCTTTGCAAGCCCCAACCACGACGAGGGACATCAACCATCTGTCAGATGTGACTCGCAGCTGGGAGCAGAGCCATAACTGGAGCGGTCAGATGCAGATTGAACGTTTTAATTTGCGCGGACGACGAGGGAATATCAGCTGGACCCTAGGACGCCAGGCCTACGGTTTCGGCAACATTCTGCTTTTTTCGCCCCTCGACCTGGTCGCACCCTTCGCGCCCTATACCCTCGATACCGATTATCGCCCCGGCGTCGATGCCCTGCGCTTCACGTTGGACACTGCTCAGGGCGACCAATTCAATACCCTCGCAGCCGTCAATCGTGCCGCAGGGCAAAACTCGTACCTGGCAACTAGCCGTATCAATCGCCGGGCAATCGATCTTTTGTTTTTGGGCGGATCCCTGCGCTCTCGCCCGATGCTGGGTCTGGGGTTGGCCGGGAACCTCGGCAGTCTGGGAATCAAGGCGGAGATGAGTGGCTACCAGGGCAAGGATGTCGCGAAACCCGGGGGTGATCTGCATGAAAATTTTGTCATCGGGGCGCTGGAACTTTGGTATCGTTTCGATAGCGGGCCGATTCTGCTCCTCGAATATCTGTACAACGGTGCCGGCAGCAGCGCCGCCTGGGATTATCTGAATGCCGCCACCAGTGCCAGTTTCAACGAGGGGCTCAGCCCCTTTCTGGGCCGGAACTACCTGTTGCTTTCGCCCTCCTGGGAAATTCATCCCCTGCTGACCATCGCGACCTTCGGCATGTGGAATCTGAATGACAATTCCTGGCAGCTACGGCCACAGCTGCAAATCTCCCTGAGTGATAATTTCAGTCTCGAACTGGCACACAGTTTCAATGTTGGCGCGGGTCTGGCAACGGGTGCACGCCCCTGGATTAAAATTCCGCAGAGTGAATTCGGTCTCTACGCCGATACCACCAGCCTGTTTCTCCGTTGGTATTTTTGAAGCGGGCGGCCAAGGAAGGGATCACCTGCTACCCGAGCTGTTCAACGCACAGCAGCAGTCGTTCAAGATCCGCATCAGCAATATCGACAAACTCAATCCCCATACCGCTGGGAAGCTGAGGCCGCTTGATCCAATCAGGATGATTCAGCCAGGCGACCCGGCCACGGCAGCAAACGGGTGGCTGTTTATCGGGCAGAGCGACTTGCAGGCTTATCCAGGTATCAATCGCCAAATATGCGGCGCTGGCGATGAACAGCCCGCCCTGACCGACATTGACGGTTGAACAGGCGAGCATTTTCTGGTTACGTAGCCCATATTTCACCGGTAAACACACATCGGCCCGCGGGGCCAGGCGTTCGGGCAGACACAACTGGCCCCGACTGGCGCGCAGAAATTCATCGCGCCGTACCGGTTTAAACAGGATGTCGTCACAAAAGGCACTGCGACACAAATTCAGATCATGGCTATTGCCCGGTTGAACCACCATAATAACAGGAATATCGCAGGTTTCCGGGTTCGTTTTAAGCTGACGGCAAATCTCGTCGCCATTAAGTTCAGGCAGGTAGAGATCAAGAAAAATCAAGGAGGGTTTTTCTTGCAACGCCAATTCCAGGGCCTGATGGCCATTTGTGGCGATCAGAATTTCAAACTGAGCTCGGCGAAAGAAGGTTTTTTCCAGTTCAATAAACAGAGCCACATCATCAACCAGCAAAACCTTGAGCCGCCCCTGAGGACACGAAGCCAACGCAGTCATTCAAAGGTCTCCTTCAGAAGGATTAACAGAGACACCATTCTAGCAGACATTCGCCTTCTGTCCAGGCAGGCAGGTTTTTAAGCCGTTTCAGCCACTGCGCAATCGGAAGGATCGCCCTTAAGCTTGGCCAGAGCGTGAGGCAGGGCAGGCAAAATAACGGCAAGGTTTTCGCGTACCGCCTTGGGACTACCCGGCAGATTAACAATCAGGCTGCGTTTGCGCACTCCAACCAGAGCGCGCGAGACCATGGCATGGGGCGTTTTCAACAAACTGGCCGCACGCATGGCTTCAGCCATGCCTGGAATCTGGTAATCGAGCAAGGGCGCCGTGGCCTGGGGCGTTTGATCGCGCGGGGTTAAACCGGTGCCGCCGGTGGTCAGAATCAGATCAAGGGCCAAGTCATCGACCCAGGTACGCAGGGTTTGTTGAATACCGGCAATGTCATCGGCGATAATCTGGTACTCGCAAACCCGGCCA
>JAACTI010000210.1 GCA_009993495.1 Deltaproteobacteria bacterium
CCAGAATTTGACGCCCTGCGCGCCCAACCACATCACCAACAAATAAAAGATTCAAGCCCCGAGCCTTTCAATTCTCATTTTGCGTATTCAACTGCGCGGGTTTCACGAATAACATTGACCCGAATTTGTCCGGGGTAGGTCATTTCATTTTCAATTTTATGCGCAATGTCTTTCGCCAGCATATGGGCTTTGGCGTCAGAAATTTCGTCACTGGCAACCATTACGCGAATTTCGCGACCCGCCTGAATGGCAAAACAACCGGTAACGCCACTGAAAGAGGTCCCTATGCCTTCAAGATCACGCAGCCGTTTGACGTAGGTTTCCAGGGTTTCGCGCCGCGCCCCCGGACGTGCCCCCGACAGGGCATCCGATGCCTGCACCAGAATTGCCAGAATGGAGTCGGGCTTCTCATCTTCATGGTGCGCCGCAATCGCATGAACAATTTTGGGGGCCTCCCCATACTTGCGCGCCAGGTCGCCGCCATTGACGGCATGAGAGCCTTCAAGCTCATGGCTCACCGCTTTACCAATATCATGGAGCAAACCGGCCCGCTTGGCTTGTTTCACATTAAGGCCCAGTTCACCCGCCATCATGCCGCATAAAAAAGCAACCTCAATCGAATGCTGTAACACATTCTGGCCATAAGACGTGCGATATTTGAGCCTCCCCAGCAGTTTGATGATTTCCGGATGAATCCCGTGAACGCCAACATCGAAAGTCGCCTGCTCTCCGGCCTCACGAATGGACTCATCCACCTCGCTCTGAGCTTTTTCGACCAGCTCTTCGATGCGCGCCGGATGGATACGACCATCGGCAATCAGACGTTCGAGGGAGATGCGTGCCACTTCACGGCGTACCGGGTTAAACCCAGAGATAACTACGGCTTCCGGCGTATCATCAATAATCAGATCTATGCCGGTGGCGGCCTCAATCGCCCGGATATTGCGCCCTTCACGCCCAATAATCCGGCCCTTCATTTCATCGTTGGGCAAGGGAACGACACTCACGGTTTTTTCAGCAACATAATCCCCGGCGTAGCGCTGTATCGCCACGGCCATAATCATTTTGGCCTTTTTGTCGGCAATTTCGCGCGCTTCATCTTCAATCTGTTTAATACTGCGCGCCGCATCATGGCGCGCTTCGCTCAGCATCGAATCCATGAGCTGCTGCTTTGCCTGTTCGGCACTCATCCCCGAGATCGTCTCAAGTTGATTGCGCTGTTCTTCGATGATCTGCGCGGTTTCGATGTCGCGCTTGCTCAGCTGCCCTTCAAGGGATTTCAGGCTGTGTTCCTTCTTATCCAGTTCATCCTTGCGGGCTTCCTGGGCGTCTGAACGGCGCTCAATATTTTCTTCCTTCTGTTGCAGGCGATTTTCTTGGGCCTGGATTTCCTTGCGCAGTTCACGCGCCTCAGTTTCCCAGCTTTCCTTGGCTTTGAGAATCAAATCTTTGGCCTGAAGCGTCGCTTCCTTGATCAGCGCATCAGACTCTTTTTTGGCTTCAACCACCATCTGCTCGGCGGCAGCCCGCGTATTGGCGAGTTTCGATTCCGAAAGTTTGCGGCGCAACACCATGCCGATAAACACTCCAGCCGCCAAAGCCGCCAGCACCATCACTACTACTAAAATGTCAGTCTCCACAGCTATACCTCCTTGCAGAGCATATGTTGAACCCGGGCGTCATCAGGACGCAGACGGGGAGTAAACAGTCTGGTTCGTCACCACTAAATCCATGGGCTGATCATGCCCTTCCACCGGCAGGCAGTCGAGCATTTGAAAAGTGTAGCCCATGCCGATTTTCACTCCGGAAAAGTTGGATTCGGCGAGAAAACGATCATAAAAGCCACGACCATAACCGAGGCGAAAACCCCGCTGATCAAAAGCAACCCCCGGCAACAGGATCAGATCAAGATCTTCAGGGGCAATTTCATGGCTCTCAGGCCCGGGTTCCAAAATACCGAAACGCCCGATAACCAGCTCAGCGCGGGATTTTACCCGATAAAACCGCAACCGCTCCTGTTCGACCCGCGGATAACACACAGATTTATGCGCCGCCAGCGCCGCACGGTGAATATCAGCGGTATCGGTTTCCCCCCGCGTCGCCGCATAAAGCGCCAGAGTTTGGGCCGACCTGAACAGCTCAAGGCCGATCACCAACGCCTGAGCAGCACGCCCCATGCAAGCCATCTCAGCAGGAGAAAGGCAGGCGCGGCGGTCAAGCAATTGTCTTCTAAGCGCTTTTTTAGCAACAGACAGAGACATTCGACAATCCGAATATCTCAGGGCAGGAATAAGACGAAACAGGCAGACCGGGAGAAATCCCGACAAACTTTCGGTTGATTGACCTAGATTTTAACGCCTTCTAACCTCGATTTTTCGACCTTGAAAGAGAGGCTGAAAACGTTTTCTTACCAACATATCCAGATTTGAAGAACCTGCGAAACCCTGCAAGCTGAGGCTCCGATAAAACCGCAACACCGCAAGGCGGCTTAAAGTTTGTTGTGCCTGACGTTATCAACCCGTCTTTTTTCTATCTTCCAGCCCTGAAATTTCTTTCAAGGGTTATTCCCCCTCGGTTTGCCGAGACTCGGCCAGTCGCCTTTCGATTTGCGCAACCAAAAGCCCAGCGCGTTGCGCCAGGTTCTGCTCGGCCTTCTGCCAAGCGGCGTGCAACTGCTCTAATTCCAGAGCCAAGCTTTCGCGTTCGCTCCGCTCACGCAAGGCATCGCCGGCCAAATTCAACATGGCCAGCATGAAACGATCATGGGTATCAACCGCAATCGCGGCTTCCTGCTCAGCGAGTTTTTCTTCCACCAGCCGGGTTGCGCGTTGAATCTGTTCGGGATCACCCTGGCTGCGCAGTAAATAGTCTCGCCCGCGTAAGCGGATCCGGGTTGAATCCTTCACTGTGCCAACTCCCGCAGTTGCTCCAGCTCGGCCAACAGACTTTCGATCTCAACCAACAGATCATCACGCTGCGTCCGCCAGCTTTTCTCACGGACGGACAAAAGGGCACAGCGCTCTTCAAGCTGGAGATTGCGCTCAAGGAGTTGTTCAACCAGGTTTTCGAGCTGAGACCAATGAGCCGAGTCGATCATTTTGGCCACCCTTGGCGAAATTTAGGCGGTTGCGGCAGAAAAGTCAAGATTATCAATCAGTTTTGTCAAACAGGGCCGCGACAAAATCTGCGGGATGAAAGGTCTGGAGATCGTCTGCACCCTCCCCGACTCCAACATAAAAAACCGGCAATCCCAGTTCGCAGGCAATCGCAACCACAATCCCGCCCTTGGCGGTACCATCGAGTTTGGTCAAAGCAATACCATCAATGCCGACCGCTTCATGAAACTGACGCGCCTGAATCAAGGCATTTTGTCCGGTGGTCGCATCCAATACCAGCAGGGTTAAGTGCGGAGCCGCCACAATTTCCCGATCAAGAACCCGGCGCATTTTCTTCAATTCCGCCATCAAATTGACCTTGGTGTGCAAGCGACCGGCCGTATCAAGAA
>JAACTI010000211.1 GCA_009993495.1 Deltaproteobacteria bacterium
TATAGTTGATATCGGCCAGTTGACCGATGCAGATAAAAAACATCTCAACAAACTGGTAAAAAATGGGCTGATACAGAAAAGCAAAGGAAGACCTTTCCCAATGATAAAAACGGTTTACGCTCCCCTATGGTACGACATTGAAGGACAACGAAAAGTAGATATAAAATACCTCATCAGCTTATCGTAATTAACCCTAAACACGGGAGGTTTCGGCCTCCCGTTATTTATTTATCGGCTCGATCACCAGAACCGTTGCCGGATTCTCCGCATAATATTTAGCGCATGATATTTCAATGATCTGGCTATCATCATTCCATATTACGTTATTTAAACAATCTTCCACGAATTTCAAGAGGTTAGATAGATCCGGCTTTTTGGTATGTTTCGATTCTCCTGATAAAAATTCCGCTCGTTTTTTCTTTGAGGTTGACTTAGGGACGCCGAAGTAAAATCCGCACACAAGAGATATGGGTCCTTCCAGTGGTTGATTGAAACCGATCTCCTTTAACTGGCATTGCACATCGAACAGAAAGCGGCCTTCTTCGGACTCCTGCGGATTATAAACCCGAACGAATTTACCCGCTCTTGCGAATCGGGGTCTAGCCTTAGAAATTGGTGTTCCCCGGATCATTAAACCGATTTTCTCATATGTCGGTGTCATCAAGCCTCCTGAATTTTATAATCTCTCCCGGCTTTTCCGATTTTTTAAACACCCACTTGGTTTTTACCCACGGTCTCCATGGCCAGGAGAATAAACGCTCCCTCCACGACCGCGCTACAACGCATCTAAAATAATCCCAAAGCAATGCTCTGCGGAGTAGCCTCTCATTTAACTCTTTTTGGTACGACTCGATTAGTTCCGGTATCATTCTTCCCCTTTCCGCTCGTTCTAAGGCGATTTAAGACACGATCTGCCGTTTATCCGTAGGTTGGGATACCCCTGATTCTCTCCCCGCTGTAATGGCCTTTAAAAGCCGCTCCCATCGTTTTCGCTTCGGCAACGTGGCAACATCAAACCAACAGCCGGGAAAATTGGCTATTTCAAGTAGCTCGATGATCTCCGCTTTGGTAATTTGTGTGATGGATTTCATATTTTAAACTTTCTTGCGCTCTTTCCATTCCGTCCATGTGCATACCGATAGGCCAATCATCTGAGGTACGACAAGGATAGCCGTAACGATAAATAATTCTCTATTTGCTGTATCAAATGCCCCTATAACAAGGCTCGGAACGCCTACTATCAGAAATAGCGTTGAGAAAAGGACTAAAAACCAAAACGGATATTTTTTCAAACCGGCATCTCCTTCAACTTTCTTAAATAAATTTCTTCCCCGTCGCTTACCATTCCTATCGGATCTGCCATCTGTCTGTCGAGGCACGAGCAGTTTTTCTCACGGCAAATGGCAATTTCCCCTATTTGATCGTCAATAACAGCCCTTAAAAGAATTTTCCCGCAACTGCCAAAACAGTATTTTTTTATCAATTCCATCTGCTTCGGCATCCAGCATATCATTCCGTACATAAGATAGCTCCTTTAAAACGGCACATCGCCAGTTTTCGTTTTTAATTGGGGTTCAGGCTTTGGCTGTAGTTGAACTTGTGCTTTCGGAGTTCCTTCAAGTTGTGCCAGGATCTCCTTCAAAATATTTATAGCCGTCTGCCTGCCCCCGAGTGTAATTTTCATCGGGATTGCCTTTTCCGCGATAGTGTTACCCTTTAACTGCGGGTAGCACCAAGTCATATAAACCGTGCCCTTTTCCCCTTGCCCCTTTTTAGCAGCTATCAGTGAATAAGTCTCCTGATATTTATTTAACATAACACCATCACCATACTGACTGTCAGGTAATTTGATAAAATATTCATATTCTGCCATTTTCAATCTCCTTTACTTTTTATATTTAATTTCGTCATACCTGCTCTGTTGACGTGATAGCCATCCGACAATAAATCGTTTCCAATTTTTGTATTTACAAGCTTTTTGAGGATTTGAATCAAGCCAAACAGGAATCCGCTTGGTCAGCACGTCCACAACATCAACATCCGGGAAGGCGCTCTCCCAAAGTTTAACTCTTTCTATGGTTATTCCCTCCCACTTCAAATTATCGAAATTAAAACTTATTTTACTTTTTAAAGGCGTCATATTTTTCATCCTCCACATATCGCCATTCAGATACGGGCCGAAAATCGCACCAGTTGACCAATTTGTATTCCCTGGCTAACCCGGCAGGATTGCCATATTTAACATTGAAACTCTTAGAATCCTCAATTCTCAATTTATGATTAACTAGACTCAATATAAGTCTGGGGATGTCCCTTACACCCCTGCCACCAGTCGGATACGGTTTATACGGATCTCTCTGCACCACAACTAGGGCGACACCTTTTTTTAAGGCTTTATGAATCTTCCAGACAAATTCAGCTATGAGATAGGCTTTCTCGTATTCTATAAGATAATCAACTACATTCAACCCGTCTGGATCTATTTTATCCCACCAGTCCCCGGATTGACGAATGAATGTAGCCGTTTCTTTCCATTGTTCGATGGAGGTCGAACCATCATAAGACCTGAATCGTTCCAGCAATTCGCTATTCGACATCTCCACGTTTTGATATATCGCCTTTTTCCCTTCAAAACATTTTTGATTCAAGCGGCAAAACTCAATTGCAAAAGCCGACTTCCCTTGCGACTTCTGACCCTCCAGAAGCATCACATTGCCAGGAAATACTCTTGTGAACATTTCAACCCCGAGCGGAAAAACTAACGGAAGCGGCTCGCCATCATCTTCCCACCACTTCTGTTCGTTATTTTCTCGGTTAATAATCCGATACTCCCCAGCCCGCTTCCCGGTTTTTTCTATCATCGGGTTTTCTTCATCGCAAAGACGCTTAAAAGCCATCCGCACAGCCCTGATATCCCCATTTTGTGCCACGTTGTTACATTTGTTGAAATCTGTTACATTTATGTTACATCCTTGTGACACGACAGACATCATCTCAACCCATACCCGAGCCTCCTGCGATAGATTTCGTTCCTTTTTAGCTGCTCTGTCCCAGGCACTTTTTATCTTTGCATCAACCCATTTCGGATCGTTCTCTCCCCAAGAATTAACCAATATATTCAATATGTAACGCGCAAAATCAGGCTCCGCTCCCCCCTTCTGTAAACAGATAGCAGCATGGATTAAATGCTCGTCACGAACCCCATCTTCAAACCAGTTTGTTACATTTTGTGACACTTGTGACAAGTTGTTACATTTTTCGTCATGTATAATACGCGCGCGCCCGTAATTAGTTAAGAAAGAAGAAAGAGAAGAACTAAGAAGATGCTGTATATTATTATCTAGAGCAGGAGGATCAGCATCAAGAATCGAAATAACCCACTTCCAACCCCTACCATTGCCATTTACAGAAGGAGCACATACGATGACCCCGCCTTCGGTTCGGATATCCACTCCGTCCATCACCCTTGCTTTATTTGGAAAACCGGGTGAATGCGAAAAGTAAAAATGCCTGCCCCCCCGTGGAGTTGTCTCGCACGGAACAAGCAAGGTGTCGGATAAAGCATCCTGAACCTGCTTAATACCTTCAGGAGTGTCGCAATCGACTACAAATAGGTTTGATATCTCCCCGGTAACTATGCCGACATTTGCAGATGGATAACGCTTGAACCAATCCTTGATTTGCTGCTCGTCAGCTCGGACTTTTTGATAAGGCTCCCACTTAACCAATGGAAGTTTTTTTTGGCTCATAGGGATAACGCTAAATCCCTTTTTAGCGTACAAAAGTGCAGCATCGAGAATTGTCATGGCTTAGATTCCGTGGGTGTCACAATATCGCTTTATGATCCGTTCGTATTCCTGTGGAGTCAAATCACGATCTGACAAACTTTGCTTGAAGGCTTCGTAGCCGATAAACTTTTGGTCAACAGGAAAATTATCACCGTCTGTTTTTTCCATCGTTATTTCCTTAAAAATACAAGAGCCAATCAAACGTGGGGTGACGGCCCACAAGCGCGGGGTGCGCCTGTTGTTAGACTGGCTCTTCTGTCTTTAAGTTTATTGTGAGATCCGTCACATCTCATAGATCTATGTCCTTCTGTCTCCCCATACCCCACCCGATTTTAGATGTCAAGGGTTTTCCCCTCTTCACACGTCAAACACTCTTTCATCTCTATCCGTTCCCCTAGCTCTTGATCCCACTTGATCTTTAACCGCTCCTGCAACGCTCTGCGCTGATGGCATACCTTCCGGATGATGTTCCAGGAGGCAGCCGTTATTGTACAATCGTTACGGGTGCAGGTGAATGTTATATAGGCCATTGCCTTACCTCAATACCATTTAAGAATCCTGTTGGCTTCTTTATCTCTTTCTCTGCTTCGATCAATTTTGTTCTGATAATGGATTGCAATACCCTGGTATTCATCTCCTGACAGGCCCCAACGATGAAGCACATTCCCTATTGCAAATTGTGACAACCAATTTTCCTCAAATTCTGTTTCCGGTTTTACCCATATTGTCGGCTAAAGGTCTCCATTAAAAGTTACTTCGATTTTCATTTCACCTCCCTATCGTCTTCTTATTCAACTGCCTGAGCACGTACTCATAGGTTTTCTTGAGCTTGTCTTCGGTGTCGATCATTTTTCCGGCGTCTGCAAAGTCGGCCTTGAAGAT
Source organism: Deltaproteobacteria bacterium (assembly GCA_009993495.1). Taxonomy (GTDB): domain Bacteria; phylum Desulfobacterota; class Desulfuromonadia; order Desulfuromonadales; family Geopsychrobacteraceae; genus Geopsychrobacter. Next base: position 4,671 of record JAACTI010000211.1, read on the forward strand.
AGCCCGTGCTTTCTCGTTCTGCCGGAGTAAATCGACAAGCTCGATGAACGTCTCCCCTTCCCGGATCTTAATGCACTCCACCATCACGTCAACCATGTCATCCATGGTTTCCGTATCATTGATCTTCTCGACCGGTCTGCCCGCAGCGTTGAAGGGACAG
>JAACTI010000587.1 GCA_009993495.1 Deltaproteobacteria bacterium
GGGATTCTGGACAAGGTGCTGAAAGAAAAGGAACGGTACATGGAAAAATATTCACTCATTTAAATCTACAGTCGGTAACCTCCGGCAAAGCCGGAGGCTTGACGTTTTCTGGCCCCTCAAAGGGGCCTACTCGTAAGCGGTTAAAAACACCCTACTCGGAGTCCCCTTCCATCAAGGGAGGGAAAGCCCACTAACAGTTCCCTCGCCCCTTGTGGGAGAGGGTAAGGGTGAGGGGGATAACCGGCAGCGCATATAGGACCGTTGTTCTTCAGTCGTCAATCAATGGGATCGTCATCCAAAAGAGATAAGGCGGCAAAACATTTTCAGGTAAACATTGTGCGTATCGCCATTTTCTCCGATGTCCACAGCAATCTTGAGGCGCTGAACGCTGTTCTAACCGAGATCCGGAAACAGAAACCGGACCGTGTCTTCTTCCTGGGGGATGCGGTGGGATACGGGCCCGACCCCAACGAATGCATGGAGAAGATCTTCGAGGTCTCGGACATGATCGTGGCCGGGAATCACGACCATGCCGCGGTCGGCCTCACCGACATCGATCAGTTTAATCCCCTGGCCGCAGAGGCCATTCTCTGGACCCGGTCGGCGCTGACCTCGGAGAACCGTGACAGGCTCCTTTCCCTTCCGATGACGGAACGTGAAAAGGATCTTTTTCTTGTCCATGCATCTCCGGACCGGCCTCAGGAGTGGTCATACATCTCTTCCATGCCGGATGCGGCATATCACTTTGATTTCTTTGAAGGAAAGATTTGCCTGGTCGGCCATACGCACCGGCCGGCAGCCTATTTTTGCGATGGGAATCAATTCGGAGAAATCCAAGAATCCGTGTTGACAATAGAGGAGAAGATTCGTTATATTGTCAACGTCGGAAGTGTCGGACAGCCCAGGGACAGGAATCCGGATGCCGTCTATGTCCTCTACGATACTGAGGAAGAAAAAATTTCGTTTGTACGGGTAAAATATAATTTCCGGATCACCCAGGATAAGATGAGGGCGCACCATCTGCCCTCTTTTTTAATTGAACGCCTCGAATACGGAATTTAGAGCGGATGAAAACATTAGGGGTCAAGTGAAATGCTTTTCAAAAACTTGAGGGTTCGAGGGGTCAAGGGGCCTAGGGTCCGAGTGAAAAGCTTAGCAAGAAACTGATGGGTTAACAGATCAAGAACCCTGGGGGTAGGTGAGATGATAGAAGATACCTAAATTAAAAAAAACCACTTGAACCCTTGAATCCTTGAACCCTGGAACCCTTGATACTTCTTACGTCATAAAAGAATAAAAAGGCATGCATCATGATCGAACGGTATACAAGACCTGAGATGGCCCGGATCTGGGATCTTCAAAACAAGTATGGAAAATGGCT
>JAACTI010000271.1 GCA_009993495.1 Deltaproteobacteria bacterium
TCCTGAGGTTTTTGTCGCATAAATACTGTGGTGGCAGCGCGAAGTCACCCTTTTATGGAGCTGCCATGAGTTTGCCGGAAGAAAAATTTATTCCCAAATGGATTGCCTGGGAAACCACCCAGCGTTGCAATCTGAATTGCGTCCACTGCCGCTGCTCTTCGGACATGAGTTCGTCGATTGGTGATTTCAGCACCCAGGAAGCCTTCAGGCTGATTGACGATATTTGTGATGTCAGTCAACCGGTGCTGGTGCTTTCCGGTGGCGAGCCTTTGTTGCGCGAAGATATTTTTGAGATTGCCGAGTATGGCACCAGCAAGGGCTTGCGCATGTGTATGGCCACCAACGGTACCCTGATTACCGATGACATCTGCGCAAAAATGAAAAAGGCGGACATTAAAATGGTGTCCCTGTCGCTGGATGGTTCGACGGCTGCAATCCATGATGATTTCCGCAGCAGCGTGGGTGCCTTTGAAGGTACCATCCGCGGGGCCGAAACCCTCAGGCGCAACGGGATCAAGTTCCTGGTCAATTCTTCCTTCACCAAACGCAATCAGCAGGATATCGGCAATACCTTCAAGCTGGCGAAAAGCCTCGGAGCCACCGCCTGGTATATGTTTATGATTGTTCCCACCGGCCGTGGTGAGGAGATTATGAATGAACTGATTTCCGCTGATGATTATGAAGAAATTCTCGCCTGGCACTACGCGCAGGAAAAACTTGAGGATGAAATTCTCATGCGTCCGACCTGTGCGCCCCACTACTACCGCATTGTGCCCCAAATGGCCAAAGCCGAAGGGGTCGATTTCAAACGCCGCAGCCTGACCTTTTCCACCGGTGGCGGCAAGGGCTGTATTGCCGCGCAGACCATTTGTCTGATCGATTGTTTTGGTAATCTGAAGCCCTGTTCTTATTTTCATTCTTCCGTCGGCAATGTTAAGCAGATTCCCTTCAAGGAGCTTTGGTACAACAGCAAAACCTTCAACGACCTGCGCGATTTCAAAAGTTATAAGGGCAAATGCGGCGAATGTGAATTTATTAATATCTGCGGTGGCTGCCGCGCACGTGCCGATGCGGTTTATGGCGATTATATGGCCGAGGAACCCTTCTGCAACTATATTCCAGGCCGCACCCGTGAACGGTTGACGCAGGAAGCCGAAAAGAATGCCGCTAAAGAATGATGCTTACACAAAAAGTATCAATTCGCCAGCTCAGCAAAAAGCGCCCAATGCTGAGTTTTTGTGACGCCAAGAAGAACTTATCCGACTTTTTTACTACTTTTTCAGGAGGAAATTAAAATTTATGTCAAGTGAATACCCTTTTATCAAGGCCTGCTGGGGGCAGCCCGTCGATTGCGTTCCGGTGTGGTTAATGCGTCAGGCGGGCCGTTATCTCCAATGTTACAAAGATGTGCGCGCGAAAGGTGGCGGCACTTTTCTCGATTTATGCAAGGATCCGGCGCGCGCTGCCGAGGTCAGTATTCAGCCTGTCGATATTCTCAAGGTTGATGCTGCCATCATGTTTTCGGACATTCTGACCCCCATCGAACCCATGGGCATGGCGCTTGATTTTGTTCCGGGGCCGGTCTTTGCCAACCCTGTGCGCACCGCTGGCGATGTCGATGCCTTGGTCGTGCCGGAAGATATGGCGCAGGCGGTGCCTTATATTCCGGAGATTCTCCAGCGACTGCGGGCTGCTTTTGCGGGCCGCGTGCCCCTCATCGGTTTTGGTGGCGCGCCCTTTACTCTGGCCTGCTATATGGTGGAAGGCAAGGGGTCGAAAGATTTTGCCGCCTTAAAAAAAATGATGTACGGCGATTTTGCCCTTTACGACGCGTTGATGCAGAAAATTACCGCCATGGATTGTCGCTACCTGAATATGCAGATTGACTCAGGTGCTCAGGCGATTCAAATTTTTGATACCTGGGGCGGCCTGCTGGCACCCCACGATTTTGAACGCTACATTTTGCCCTATGCAAAAAAATTGATGGATGGTCTCAAGCGGCAGGGTATTCCGGTCATTTATTTTGTCAAGGGCGGTGGAACCATGCTGGATCTGGTCAAGCAGGCCGGTGCCGATGTCGTTGGTCTGGATTGGCATATCAGCCTGGGCAAGGCGCGCGACATTCTGGGGGACAAGGTTGCGGTACAGGGCAATCTCGATCCGACGGTGCTCTACGCGCCCAAAGCCTATATTGAAAAAGAAGTGCAGCGGATTCTCGACGAAAACGCCGGGCGCGACGGGCTGATTTTTAACCTGGGGCACGGTATTTTGCCCGACGTGCCGCCCGAAAATGCTATTCACATGGTTGAATGTGTCCATCGTCTCGGTCGGAAATAGTTGAACTCATGTGCCGGACAGGGGCTCGCGTCAGCGTGCCTCTGTCCGGCGAGGATTGCCCCCATGACCACTGCTTCTAAACCTACAGCGCTGATTCTGCTCAACATGGGGGGGCCCGACTCTCTAGATAACATCAAACCCTTTCTGTATAACCTGTTTTCCGATCGCGAACTTATCCAGCTACCGGCTGGAGCGCTATTGCAGAAGCCTTTTGCGCGCCTGATTTCCCACTTCCGCAGTAAAAAAGTGCGTGAAAGTTATGCCTATATCGGGGGGCGTTCGCCCTTGCTGGAGTGGACTAACAAACAGGCGCAGGGCATTGCCCAGCAGCTGGGGCCCCAGCTTGTGCCCTTTGTTGTCATGCGCTACTGGCACCCCTTTGCGTCTGAGGTGCTGCGCGAGATCAAACAACAGAAGATCGAGCAGGCGATAGTGCTGTCCATGTACCCTCACTATGCCGGGGCCACCAGTGGCAGCAGTCTCAATGATTTTAAACGCCAAGCCGCCCGGCTTTATCCCGAGCTGAAATTTCAGCTGATCGAACACTGGTTCAACTGGCCGGGTTATATCAACGCCCTGGCCAACCGGGTGCGCGAGGGCCTCGAAAGCTTTCATGAATTGATGCGCGATGATGTGCGCATTCTCTTTTCGGCTCATGCCCTGCCGCAAAAATTCATTGATCGAGGTGACCCTTATCAGCAACAGGTTGAAACCACGGTGCATGAAGTGATGCAGCTGGTGGGGGATTACCGTTGGAGCATTGCCTACCAAAGTCGCAGTGGCCCGGTAAAATGGATGACGCCAGGAACCGACGATGAAATTATCCGTTACGGTGCCGCCGGGGACAAAGCTCTGCTGATGGTGCCGGTGTCCTTTGTTTCCGACCATATCGAGACCCTTGAAGAGATCGATCTGCAATATCGACTCCTGGCTGAACAGCAGGGCATTTCTAACTTTCAACGTGCGCCCTCGCTCAACGATCACGAAGATTTTTTAGCGGCCATGGCCGATCTGGTCCGCGCCCGGTGCTCGTGGTGAAAGCAAACTGTCGCCTTTGTCAGCAGCTTTTTGATCCGCATCAGCGCCTCGATTTGCCCGAGCAGCAGGCCGGCTTGTTGCTCGCCGAAGAAGAATACG
>JAACTI010000588.1 GCA_009993495.1 Deltaproteobacteria bacterium
TTGATGCAGCTTCAGTTCGGGACCACAGACAATAACCGAACGTCCGGAATAATCGACGCGCTTGCCCAGCAGGTTCTGGCGGAAGCGCCCGCCCTTACCTTTGAGCATATCAGACAAGGACTTCAACGGCCGTTTGCTTGGGCCGGTAATCGCACGGCCACGACGACCGTTATCAAAGAGCGCATCGACCGATTCCTGCAGCATGCGCTTTTCATTCCGGATAATAACTTCAGGTGCGCGCAGCTCCATTAAGCGTTTGAGGCGATTATTACGATTAATAACGCGTCGGTAAAGATCGTTGAGGTCGCTGGTCGCGAAGCGTCCGCCGTCAAGGGGCACCAAAGGGCGCAACTCGGGTGGCAGAACCGGGATGGTTTCAAGGATCATCCATTCCGGCAGATTGCCGCTGTTGCGAAACGAGTTGATGACTTTCAGGCGTTTCGAGGTTTTTTTACGTTTAGCCTCACTGGTCGCATCTTTCATTTCAATGCGCAGTCTCTCCCCTTCGACCTCCAGATCCATTTCTGCTAAAAGTTCCCGAATCGCTTCGGCCCCCATGGCAGCAACAAACTGACCGGCGAAATTGTCCATCTCTTCAATGTAACGGTCTTCGGTAAGAATCTGGCCCTTTTCCAGGGTGGTTTCCCCGGCGTCAAGCACCACGTAAGCCTCGAAGTAAAGAACCTTTTCCAGATCTTTCAGGGTCATATCAAGCAGGGCCCCGATGCGACTGGGCAGGGACTTCAGAAACCAGATATGCGCCACCGGGCAGGCCAGGTCAATATGACCGAGTCGCTCACGTCGCACCTTGCTCGGAATAACTTCCACCCCGCATTTTTCGCAGACAATGCCGCGATGTTTCATGCGCTTGTACTTGCCGCAGTTACATTCGTAATCTTTCGTCGGGCCAAAAATCTTGGCGCAGAAGAGTCCGTCACGCTCGGGCTTGAAAGTCCGGTAATTGATCGTTTCGGGTTTCTTCACTTCACCGAAAGAGCGCTCACGAATCTTTTCCGGCGAAGAGAGGGACAACTGGATCGCGTTGAAGCTCAACGGATCCTTGGGGCGCTCAAACAGACCTAAAATATCTTCCAAAACACATCCTCCTTGGTGGATGAG
>JAACTI010000272.1 GCA_009993495.1 Deltaproteobacteria bacterium
CGGCTTTTCTTATCGAACGCAGCATCTCAGGGGCAGCTTTTGTCCAACGCGGGCGCACCGAGGCCAACAGCAGAAGCTTCACCGATTTTGAAGTTCCACCAGGGTCTGAGCTTCGCTACCGCGTCAAAGCCCTTGCCGGGCTGAGTTCTTCGCCTTACTCGAACATTGTGCAAACGGAAACGCCAGCCGCCCCTGACCAAAGCTCTTCATCGGGCTCCGATTCACGCTGTTTTATCGCCACCGCCGCCTGGGGAACCCCACTGGCCACCGAGGTCATCCACCTGCGGCGCTTGCGTGATCAGATTTTGCTGCCTGCGCCCTTCGGCCGCCAGCTGGTTGAAACCTATTACCGCCTCAGCCCACCCGTCGCCGCCTCTATCTCTCGGCACGACTGGCTGCGGCCCCTGGTGCGCGGACTGCTGCGCCCTTTGATATGGCTGGCGGAAGGCGTAACCAACGCTGACGCCATGGAAAGCAAACGCCCGCCTGAAACTTACCGACAACAGCTGATTATCGGCTTTAAGGCGGAGGTGAATACACAACGCATTGAACAGATTATTCGCACGGAAAAATTGCAAATTTTGCAGCGCCAAACCCTGGCCGGGAAAACCTTGCTGCTGGTAGAAGCTAGCTCGCCGGCGCAACGTGAACACGTGTTGGCACTGCCGCAGCGGTATGCGGAAATCGGCTATGTCGAACCCAATCGCAGCATCAGCCGCCCCCAAAAACTACGGGAATGAACCGTTTCCGTAACGGCTGAACAATCGCCCCCGCGGCTTGAAATAACCCGGCAAAACCGCTATGCTCGCGCAAATTATTGCTTTTAAGAGGATTACTCCATGAAATTTTTCATCACCGTGTTGTTTTTTTTGTTGCTGTCCAGCCCCCTGTGGGCGGCAAATGTGGGCTATGTTTCTGATCAGTTAATTGTGACCCTACGCGAACAACCCGCTGACCGGGCGACAACCCTGGGAACCATACGCACGGGTGAAAAACTGGAGATAATCGAAGATTTGAAAGAATTTTTACATGTGCGTACCGAAGCGGGCCTGGAAGGCTACGTTCGCAGCCAATATATCAACGATGAACTGCCCAGAACCCTCGTGATCAAACAGCTGAAAACCGAAATAGCTGCCCAACAAGAACAAATTGATCAATTGACAACCAGCCTGGAGCAACAAAAAAACAGCGTAACTCAAAGTGATGAAATGGCCAAAGAGCTGGCCCGCGTCAAGGCACAATATGAAGCCTTGCAATCGGATGCCGGAAATATTGTCCAGATAACCCGTGAACGCGACCAACTGCTCCAGGAAAACAGTGACCTGACGGGGCGGTTGCAAATTCTGGCGGAACAAAGCAACATTGATCTTCGTACAGAAGGAATCCAATGGTTTATCGCCGGAGCCTGCGTACTCTTTTTCGGCTGGATATTGGGTAAGGTGTCGCGCCCCAAAAAACGCGGTTTCATGTAAATTTTTCCGTGAATTTTTTCCGATTCTCTCCCTTTTTCTTGCCTGGGATCATTTTTCTCCTGGCGGCGGTACCGCTCATCAATCAGCCCCTGCTTCAGCAGTTTCAACCTTCACTCACGCCGCTTTTTCTGGGCATCACGCTCGTACCCCCTATATCCCATAAGCATCCAGCCGCGAACGGATGAATCCTGAGCAGGTGCTGCAAGCCGCCGATAAATTACTTTAGCGCGCCAAAAAAACAGGGTCGAAACCAGGTGGTGGGATAAATGTGTAACCGTTCAGGATCCAGCCCGAGGCAGCGATGGAGCGGGGATGATTGATCCCTCAGCACCTGGGTGAAACGGAGGTGGAACTTGGTGGAAATCAGATTTATTTTGCGTTGAGGCTCGCAGACGAAAAACTTTCTGTTAAGCTTAATTCGTGAGCCTTTGTCAATCTTACTGCTCTGGGGCGTAACCGTGATAGCTGCTGTTTTTTTATCCCTGCTTGTCTCTGTTTTGACGAGCATAGTCACACCGAGCTTTGCTGCCGAACACTCCGCAATGCAGCTTCCTTGGCCGGGATGGATGCTGCTTCCGGTTCTACTCGCCCTAGCTGTTGTTTGTTATCTTTTTTTTAAAAAAACACGTGAAATCAATAGATTAAACCAAAACAACGCGAATCTGCTTGAACAAATATCCGACATTTTTCTGCGCATTGACAGTCAAGGGAAAATTGTTGCCCTCAATCAACGGGCGGTCGACTTTTTTACCCGCCCCCGTCAGCAGCTCATGGGGCAATCGTTGGAACCTGTGAGCTCTGCCCTGCCCTTCGACCTCGATATCGTTCACCAGGCGCTGAAAGATCAAAAAGAACGGTATTTGGACAAACTGTTTGACGCCCACCATGACCGCATCTGGACTGTTAAAATATCTCCGGCATTTCATCAGACTCGCCCGACCATTAGCATTTTGATGAAAGATATAACCGAAGGGGTCCAGATGGAAAGTCTGATCATTAAAAAAGATAAACTGGCCACCCTCAGTCGAGTGACCACCAGCATGATTCATGAAATCAACAACCCTTTGGCCAGCATTTTACAAAATATGCAACTGCTTCATAATCGCCTGAACCCGCAGTTACAAAAAAATCGCCTCGCCGCCGATAACTGTGGTATCAGCATGGAAAAAATGGAAGAATATCTCCGTCAGCGCAAGGTTGACAAGGCGATCGCCGCCGTGCGTGAATCGGCACGCCGTGCCGCACGGGTCATTGAGAATCTGATACTTTTCAGCACCCAGGACGTCGAAAAAGAGGCTTTTCATTCGGTCAGCACTCTGCTCGAACGCGCAATTGAGCTGGCCGCGGGTGATTTCGATCTGAAACAGCAATACGATTTTCGCCACATCACGCTGGCGCGTAATTATGACCCTGCTCTGCCCACGCTGCGATGTCATGGCCTAAAATTACAACAGGCTTTTTTTGCGCTGCTGCGTTTTCGCGCCGAACAAATTTTACGCACCAATGCCCCTGAAAACGCACAAATGACCCTGTCACTTGAAAGCGGCGACAACCAAATTCATTTGCGCATAGAAGACAATGGGGTACCAGTTCCCCAGACGGAACTGATCGAACTTTTCCGCCCCGGGCTACGGAAACCCAATGAAGGGCTGGGTCTCTGCGCCAGTTTTTTTATTATCAACAAGATTCATGGTGGTACACTCTCAAGCGAAATAAATTCGGACGGTCACAGTTTACTCATTATTGAACTGCCCCTGGAAAGGCTCGTCGATGGCTGAAATGAAACATGGCGTTATTCCCCTCACCCGAGATCCAAAGCTTATGGCAGCTGATGGCTTTTTCACGGGAGAAACGTGATGACAGAACGCGCGATCCGTATTTTGACCATAGACGATGAGCA
>JAACTI010000273.1 GCA_009993495.1 Deltaproteobacteria bacterium
CGCAAACGCACATCAAACTGGGCACGCGCTTCGGCTTCCCGCTGGCTACCCGCCAGAAAGGGCGTGCGCAGCAGAAAACTGATGTGTTCCAAGTCACAGCTCCGGCCTAAGCGCAGTAATTCCAGTGCGGCATGAATCGGTCCCTGCTCACTCAGGGAAGAACCGAGGGAAAGGCTGAAAAGCTGTGGGGTTGAATTCAGATCGACACAGCTGGCGGGTTCAAGCTGTTGTCTAAAGGTTTGTTCCAGCAGACTGCGGCGTTGGTGCAGATCGGTAACGACTATGCCAATTGAGCAAGATTCCTGTTGCAACAGATGGCGAGCCCAACGCGCGGCAGCCTCTAGTTCCTGCCGGGGATCGGCATACTCGCAGCGCAGCAACTGCTGCGACTTGGCGCTGCGGGTCGGCGTGAAGGTCGCAACCCGCCCGCCGCGGATTTTAACCTGCTGACAAAGATGCTCTAATAAGGGTGTCGGCTGGTCGAAGCCGACCAGAACCAGATATTCAGGACAAGGGAGGATTCCATCCGTCAGAGCCGCGGCAATTTTCTGCCTGAGCATGGCACGATCACACCAGGCATTCTCCTGACAGAGTTGCTGATAACGGTTCAGCCAGCCGCCAAAGATCTGCTGATCTTCAGTGAGCGGCCAGTCAATAAGCTGGGCGCCATAGTCACTGAGCAAGGCCGCGGCCTGGACAGCTTTGTCCGCCGTTGCCGTAATCTGTAACAGTTTTTTAGCCCCCTCGCCTTCCTCCTGTTCGATGAGTTGCTCCCAAACTCGTCGCGTCGCAACTGGCGACAATTCGGTTTCGTTAAACTCCAGCAGGGCAGCCTGGCGCGACAGCCAAGCGTCAAAACTGAAAATCTGCGGGGTTGGCCACGCCCGTATCTCCCGTGCCAGCATCTGCTGATCAAACGCCTGATGAAGATGCCGCATCAGGCGTTTATTGGAACTCAGCACCAGGGCACCCCGGCAAGCCGCGTCAATAACTTCCGGTAAAAAAGGACTGAGCAAAAAACCTCCCTTTCGGGATGAAACACAGGATAATACACGTGTTATGTCCGTGTGCAGCATGCCAGTCCGAGGCAGCCATGGAACGGGGAGCTATCGCCCGAACAGCGACATAAGGGATGTTCATGCGGCCGGGGGAATGGCGGTCTCTCACTGCTTCTACGGAGCTGAATAGTATACCGCGTTATTTCCCCACAGCACCCAGAATGCCACGCACCGCTGCGGGAATATCGGCAGGCAGGACAATAGTTTTAGCATTTTGACTCACCGAAATGGCCTTGATACTCTCAATATATTTTTCGCCCAGCAGGTACATGACGGGTAATTCCTGCTCCTTGATGGCCTGAGTGACCTTTTCAATCGCTTGCTGGCTGGCGTCGGCCAGAACAATTTTGGCCTGAGCATCACGCTTGGAGGCCTCAAAGCGCCCCTCGGCTTCAAGAATGGCGGCCTGCTTTTCCCCATCGGCACGCGTTACCGCTGCCCGTCGCATCCGCTCGGCCGCCGCTTGATTTTCCATCGCGGTCTGCATAGTTTCGCTGGGTTTAATATCCTGAATTTCGACCGTTTTCAACGTAATTCCCCAGTCGGCAATATCGTCGGAAATACTGGTTTTAAGTTTGGCCTTAATCATTTCACGGCTTGAAAGGGCATCATCAAGCTGCATTTCACCGACAATCGAACGCAATGACGTTTGCACCAGATTCTGAATCGCAACCACATAATTTTCGACCCCGTAAACCGCCTTTTCGGGATGGACAATATTGATAAAAGCCACCGCATTAACAATAAGAACCACGTTGTCGCGGGTAATCACTTCCTGACTGGGAATATCCAGCACAATATCTTTGGTCGTCACCCGATAAGCCACCGAATCGACATAGGGAATAATAATATTCAAACCGGGATTCAGGGTTTTATGAAATTTTCCCAGCCGTTGCACTACACTTTTGGATCCCTGGGGAACCAGCCGTACCCCGAGAAAAATTGAGATTAAGACCACAAAAACAAAAATTGCCGCCAGGACTAATCCCGCCATAATATGTACCTCCGAAAAGAGTCAATTGCCTTTTTTGCTGACCACCAGGGTATTCCCTGAAACATCAACAACGATGACACGGTCACCGAGAGAAAGAGTATCGCTGCAGAAAAATTCCCATTCGTCATCTCCCAACAGGGGCATGGAAAAACGCACCAGCCCACGTTGATTTTCCTGGGCCAGGCGGATGACCAGCCCCGTTTCCCCCTGCACGGCTTCCTTGCTGATCCCCGCCTTGGTGCGATCACGCATGGTGGGTTTAAAATAGCGGAACCACAAGATCGCAAAAGCGATACTGAAAAGCGCCCAGCCCAGAAGCTGCCAACTTAAAGCAACTCCAGGAGCGACCCACAACAGTAAGCCAACGACAATGGCCGCTAGACCGAACCAGAAAATCGTGAAACTCGCCAAAAAAATTTCCGCCAGCACCAACACCATGCCAAAGGCGATCCAGTACCACCACAAGGGTTGAATATCCATAAAAAGAACCTCGTATTCAGGTCAAAATCGATCAACAGCTATCATTGATGCTTGCGTAAAAAGTCTCAAACGAGAGGGCTATGCAAAAAGCGCCAAATGCAAGGCGCGCAAGTGTTGAACAATGAGGCGTACATCTGGTCGTCGAAGCAGTGAAACATTTGCAGCAACGCAGCAGTTGGTGAGTTTTTGCGACGCCATCACCATCAGCCCGACTGCAGACGATGCATCACCTGCTTAACATCTTCCCAAACCATGTGCTTGCTCGCGGGTTTGCGCAGCAAATAGGCCGGATGAAAAGTCGGCATTAAGGGAATGCCTTCATACCTCTGCCAGCGACCACGCAATTTACTGATAGCTTCGTCGGTTTTCAGCAGTGCCTGGGTCGCAATGCGGCCGAGGCTTAAAATCATCTCCGGAGCAATCGCCGCCAACTGACGCTGTAAGAAAGTTTCACAGGCGTCAATTTCAGCCCTCTCGGGATCACGGTTACCGGGGGGACGACACTTGAGGACATTGCAAACATAGACATCTTCACGCCGCAATTTCATTGCAAACAAAATGCGGTCAAGCAACTGACCCGCTTCGCCAACAAAGGGTTCCCCCGCCCGATCTTCCTGAGCCCCAGGCGCCTCGCCCACCAACACCAGTCGCGCCTGGGGGTTACCAACGCCAAAGACCAGTTTCTGGCGGTGTTGACAGAGATTACACCCCTGGCAACTGTTCAACTCTTGCTGAATGTGTTCCAGACTTTCAGATTTAATCGGCGCAGCAGCTGCGTTCACAGTGACGTCAAGATCCACCGCCCGGGGTTCTGCTGATGAAACCATCCCCACCCCGGTTGAAACAGTATCAATTCCGGCACTGCGCAAATCTTCAAGAATGGCGCGGCTGCCGCTGATAATTGAACGGCATTCCTGATATAATCGATCCGGCATAGTAAAAAAACCTTGATTTTAACCATTCATGAATGGCTGTTTTTAGATGAAAAATCATACCACGCTTTACACCGCATTGGTGGTCTTTTTTAGCCTGATACTCTCCCCTGCCGATGCCCTGGCCTGGGGCGCAGGCGTTCATCTGACCCTGGGTGCCCGGCTGCTCACGCAACTTCACACCTTACCCCTGCCCCTCCAAAGTCTGCTGGCCGCCTGGCCCAGCG
>JAACTI010000274.1 GCA_009993495.1 Deltaproteobacteria bacterium
CTCCTGAGAGGTTTTCTGCTTCGCTTGCATGGCTTTCCTGCTGATATCTTCGACCGTAAGACCTTCGTATAGTGCCTGCCGCCACTTGGTATAGTCAAAACGTTCCCGCTGTATAAGGCAAATAAAGCGTTCAGCTTCAACCAACCCCATATTACGAGCTAACAGGTCGCATCCACGCAATTTGATTTCAGTATCAAGCAACATCATTCACCTTCCTTGTCCATAACAAAGTCAATCGGACTCAATATTCTTATCTCATCAAATGCACCTGCTTTTCGAAGAATGCCCTTGTCCACCGTTAAAAACATATCGCATTTCATTGCTTGCGCACAAGCCAAGTGCAGCGCATCAAGAGGCTTGAGTCCTTTCGATACCGCATCACATGATACCGCAAGAATAGCAGGTGTTTCTTCTGCGCATTCCACGGAAAGAATAGCCCATCGCTGAATCTCAACACGCCGCTGTTCAAATGGGTTTGCCGCGTTCTCAACATCTAGTATGTAAGACCAGCACAGCGACAGCTTGCCTTCCTTCACCATTTGTTGGACATGAAGTTTAGCCTCTGTTTCAAGGCGAACGATCAACGAATCCTGATCGTCAAACGGACGGTTAAAACAGCAATTATCGAGATATATTCGAGTTCTCATTGCATGCAGCATAGCAGGAATCGACAGAGCGGCGCAATCTCTGAACAGCCCTGACGCATAACCCGTTTTTTTGCCCGTCGCGGGGTAATCCGATCCGCTAGGCGGTTTTGAATGTACCAGAGCGGTCACTTGCAGAGCAAGATTTAGTCGGATTCGGGGTGGCTGCATGGTTGCCATCACCGAAGAGGACGACGAATAGCCCGGTGCAGACGGTTCTCTGGCGTGCTCACGATTAGCGAGTTGGGATTGGAACGGATTGTGAGTGGCTCTATGGTGATGTCACTCCAGCCTGAGCTGGCAAGGGCCAACGGCTATTTGACGAAGCTTGTCGGCATCTATCCAGGGTGCTGCGATGGTGCTTCTGACTAAGGCGATGAGGCCGCGCACGCCCAGTTCGCGGATATGTTTTCCAAGCGCGTGGGTATAGCGGGCCAGGACATTGAGGGCATGGCCGATGCGCATGAGGTAATGATAGCCGCTCATGACCTTCCAGTCATACGAGAAGCAATGTTCGTATACGTAGCCTTGATGCTTCTCGACCAGAATGCCCTCTTCAATGCCCCAGCGGTGCCTGCCCCCCAGATTGCATCGCTCGTGCATGGTGCGTGCGTCCAGGGGCCGGGAAGATATCCACACGTGTCGTGCCGTTTTGGTCACCACTTCAGTCGAACCGGTTGCGATCTCTTCCCAGCATTCCGAACAGAAGGCCACATGCACCGGGATCTTCTTTTCCTTGCCGGTCTTCGGGCAGCGATAACGATAGTCGATGTCGTTTACCCACTCGAAGCGTTGTAGCCGGTTCGCCCATTTGTGGCGGTAACGGTTGGCTTGATCAAGGGTCAGCAGCTTGCCTGCCTCCTCCCATACCGACGGCAAGGAGTCGTCCTTGAGCACGATCATGTAATCCCATTTGTATTGGCGGCACCGCTCCATGATCGGGCCATTGGCATAAAGCCCGTCGAGCAGGACCATGATGGAGAGACGCGGAAAGCGTTGCTTGAGACGTTTGGCCAGGCGATGGAAGGCGCGTTGCTCGCAGTCCTGCTTGTCTTTCTCGTTGTCCCCCTCCGAGTAGCTGAGGATCTCGCTGAAAAGCGGGATGACCATGCCATTATGGAACGTCAGGTTCGCCTCCAGTACATAGACGTAGTATTGCTTGTTTTCATCCTCGGGCACCCCGTCGGCACCTTGCTCATTCTTGCCGGTTCTGGCTTTACGCTCAAGGCATTCCGCATCCCAGATCTCGGTGCGCTTGAACTTCTGGGTGCCGTCGATGGCGATCGGATAAGCACCCTTGATCAAGTAGCGGCAGAACTTCTTGTTGCGGATCAGATGGTCGATCATGTCGGCATGCGCCTTCCCAAGCTCGCTGACGTCGATCTGCCCGAGCAGGCGGGCGAGTGTGTCGTGGTGCGGCAGGCTCTCGATCTCGGGAAAAAGAAGGCGCAGGTTGTCCATGAACATCGGTTTGGTCATCTCACGGGTTGCCTCACGCCGCGAGGCCATCTGGAAGGCGAAGCACAGTATCCCGTAGATTATGAGCACGGTCAGCTTGTGCTTGATTTTCCTCGGATTGCGCGGGTCGGTGATCTTGCCAAGGCGCTTGAGCAGAACAGGCAAGACCGACCGGTACGCCTTGAGCTGCGCACTGACGGCGTCCAGCCGCATCTCGGCCTCCTCCTCTTTCGTCTTGCAAGGACATTTATGGTTCGCGATGGTTGCCGATGAGGGCGCTTCGAGCCCTTGAGCCTTTTGCTTGTCGCGCAGTTGGCGCTGTGCCTGCTTACGAGCCTTTCTCTGCTGCTTGATGGCCTCCCGGCCCGGACGGCGGCTGCGCTTGCTCACGGCTCGCCTCTTCCCTGAAGGGGGCCTGCACACAACCGTTCACGGGAATCCCTTGAAAGGGCTTTGACGTAAATCAGTTTTGGTGTGCTTGTATAGGTGTGTCCTTTCCGGGCCAACCCCATCCCCGTGGTACGCCCCAGTTCAACCCAGCCGGCGGCCCGGTAGCAGGTTCCCGAGTAGTGCGCAGGATCAACGAAGGTCTCCAGAAGCAGTGGCTCATAACCCCAGCGCGTCTGCCAGTCTTGCTGTACACGCCTGGCCAGTTGCCCGAGCACATGGCTGGCAAGATGCCGGATCTCGACCCACGGGAAGATCAACAGGCGTGTATTGTTAATCACCCACGGCAGGTTCTGACGACGCCTCGGCGTGCTCCAGCCGATCCATTCATCGCGCGCCTTGATCGCCTTGGCGGCCCCCGCAATCAATACGCATCCGAGCAGTCCCTTGCCCGAGACGATGAAGTAGCGAAGGGGGCATCCGAACGGCTTGCTGTATCCCAGGTAGTGGTGGCGATCAAGGTATTCGTTCCACAGCTTCGTCGGTTCGCGTCCCGCCACGATCTGAAGCTCAACCGGCCTTACCTCCGAGAGCTTGCCGACGAGCTTCTCACCCGGCGGCTCTGTGCGCCTTGTGTGCCGAGCGCCGCGTACGCGCTCGGTGCTCGGCTTTATCTTCTTCGGCGGCAGTTTGAGATCCCCTCGCCGTTCCAACTCTTCGAGCACCTTCAGGCAGGCCGTCAGCTTGAGAGACCCCGATGCCGTTACCCAACCCCAATGCTCG
>JAACTI010000589.1 GCA_009993495.1 Deltaproteobacteria bacterium
CCCGCTATAGATCAAGTTTGGCCAGCAAGCCCCGCTGAGCCCCGAATTAAATTACTGCGGCAAATCAGCGGTGCTGCTGATTTACAGGATAAAAATTCTCGCGGAACACGGTTGATGCGTTGGCTGACGGGGGGAGACGATGAGCAACTTCCTCTTGTTGCGCCCTATGGGATTGCAACGGATGGTCAGGGGACGCTGTGGATTACTGATCCCGGTTTGCGTGGCGTTCAGGTTTTAGATCTGGGCCGTCGGAAAGCCAGTTTATGGACAATGGCGGGCAAGCGTTCTTACGCTAACCCCGCCGGCATTTGCTTCGACCCCGTGAGACAACGGATTTATGTCGCCGATTCGCTGGATTTGCGCGTGATTGCCCTGGCGCTGGACGGGCGGCTGCTGTTTGAGTTGCAGCCGGAGCGACCCTGGGGGCGTCCCGGCGGCTTGGGACTTGATCCCCAGGGAAACCTGCTGGTTGCCGATGTGCTCTTGGGGCAGATCCGGCGTTTCACCCCCGAGGGCACTGAGTTGTCGGCTTTTGGTAGCCCAACCACGCCCGATGGGCTGTTTAATCGACCGCTTGCGGTCGCTACCGATAAGACCGGCCAGATTTATGTCATCGACTCTCTCAATTTCCAAATAGAAATCTTAAGTGCCACGGGCGAAGCCGTGGCGGTTATTGGTCAGCTTGGTGATGCGCCGGGCAGTTTTTCGCGTCCGCGCGGGCTGGCTCTTGATCAGCACGGCCAGATTTATGTGGCTGACGCGGCTTTTGATAATGTGCAGATTTTTGACCAGCAGGGCCAGTTACTTGCGTTTTTTGGTGGCGGGGGCAAACACGGCCTTTCATTGCCAGCTGGAATGACGATTGATGACCAGAATCGTATCTATGTGGTTGACAGTTTTAATCATCGCATCCAGATTTATCAGCTAGTGGAAGTCCAGAAGTAGGAGTTGCGGTATTTTTTTTGCAATAACCTTTTGTGATAACCTTTTGCAATGCCTGAGTGACACTGTGTTTTGAGAACCCCTTTGGGAGTCGCGATGATGCGTGCTTTGATCTTTTTGCTGCTTGTCAGTCTGTTTACTGCCAGTCATCTCTATGCTGTGCCTCTTGCGGATAACGCCGGCAACCCCAGCCCAAATAACCGCCACAACCTTTCTATTAGTGGCTCTTCAAATACGATTAAAGCCCTCAGCGAAACCAGAATTTGCGTTTTC
>JAACTI010000275.1 GCA_009993495.1 Deltaproteobacteria bacterium
TGTTCTACCGCCGACAATACCCTTTTTAATTGCTCTTTGAGTTCATTATCGTTGAACATTTTGACCTTCATTTGTTTGAGGGTAACTATTTACCAGGCAGAGCACGGGGCCGCCATGGAACGGGCATCTGTCGCCCGGATGGCGACAACTAAGCTCCAGGGAGGGATTCATGCGACCCGTGGAATGGGGGTCTCGGGCTCTGCCGCTACGGAGCTGAATAGATACGTTTGAGAAATACATATTTTCACAGCAAGCGCAAGAGTAACAGGTTAAGAGTTCCGATCAAAAATCCCAGCAGCGCGCCGAACAGGTTGATGTACTTGAACTGCTCCTGCATGATGCCCATGAGGAGGCCTTCGACCTCAAGCAGATCGAGGCGGTTGACTTTTTCTTCGACCATCCGCCGCACATTCAGGGTTTCAACCAGGCGCGGAGCTTCCTTTTTCAGTAGATCTTCGACCATTTGGCAGATCCCCGTTTCCAGCTCCTGGCGCAGATCGTTGGGCAAGCGGGCAGACAGCAGACCGAGATTCTTCTGCATCAGCCAGAGCTGAGCCTGTTCGGCCAACACGGCATCGACGATGTGGCGTGAGTGCGCCGACCGCAGCTGGGTCAACAGATAAGCTATCAGCGACTCGCGACTTTGTTCCAGGACCCCGGCGGGCAGCCCCGTCTCCAGCAATTGGTGCAAGGATTGGCCTTTTAGCCGCTCCAGAGCAGTGTCCATCAGCTCGACTGCGGTTTCTGCGGTACGCTGTGACTGCACCACCGCAATCGCCTGCTCACGGGCAAAGCGGCGCATGGCGTTGGCTTTTTCCAGGGAAAGCTTTTCGAGATAGCTCGCGGGCGAGCGCGCCAGCAGGCTTTCGACTCTTTCACGCAGCAGTTTCGCCAGCTGCTGCTGGGTGCCTTCTTCCTTGAGCCAGGCGGCCACTTCATCCCCGGCCTTATCGAGAAAATCGGGAATTTTGGCATAAATCTTATTAAGATCCATGAAGCCACTCAGCAAACCCGCCAGGCCGCCAAGGGAATCGAGGAAAGCGTCAATTGCCGCCTTGCCCTTGAGGATCAGGCGTTCGCGAAAACCGGGATCATAGAGCAGGGTGCCGAAATGTTCGACCAGGGGTGGAATTTCTTTTTCGAGCTGGTTGAGGAGCAATTCGATCAGCTCGGGTGGCAGCAATTCACGCAGGGGCTTCTGGTTGGCAAAGAGCTGTTCGGTTTTGTGATCGACATAATGCCCTAAAGCTTCGGCCAGTTGCGCCGATTGTAAAAAATCGCTGAGTTTTTTTTCCAGGTGCTGATGGAGTAACTTCTGCCGGGCGGGGCTTAAAAAAGATCCGAGTTCGCGCTGCAAAAACTGGCCGGACTGCTGGTAAACAAAACTGCGCAGGGCCAGTTCAAAGGCAGGCCGATGGAGATAATCAAAGATCAGGCCGACAAGTTTGGTGCGCGTCAGCTCAATCAGTTCGCGAAAGCGGCTGCGAAAGCCTTCAGGTACGAGGCTTTCAAGGGAACCCAGCTGACGATCGAACAGGCGCGCAAGTTTGTCGGTCACTGCCAGCCGCAGGGCATCACGCACACTGCTTTTGCTAAAGGCCTGGCCAACATCTTCGGCGGTCAGCAGATGTTCTCCCACCATCTGCCCCATCTTGTGCGCCAGCTCACCACGTTTGGCCGGAATAATTCCCGGCGTCAGGGGCAAGCGCAGGCCGAACAGGCGCCAGGCGCGCAAGGGGCGGAACAGCATACGGATCGCGATGTAGTTGGTGACATAGCCGATCAGCGCCCCCAGCAGCGGTGGCAGCAGCCAGGGTAGCCAGGTATTCAGGGTTAAACTGCTCACCGGTGCATCCTAATGATTCATTTCGATGATGGAGTGATCACCAATATTCATGCGCCGCGGCCCGCCAATCAGGCTGACCGCATCCCCCAGCAGTGAGCCTTCGAGGATCATATTGCTCACATGGTTATCGGCATTGATAATCGAATCACGGATGATACTCTTTTCAATGCAGCTGCCCGCCGCCACCGAGACATTGGGGCCCAGAATCGAATCCCTCACCCGGGCGCCTTTTTCAAGGTGAACCGGTTCGATCAACACCGAATTTTCCACCTCGCCATGAATGTGATGGCGGCCTTGCAGCAAATAACGGTTGGTTTCGAGCAGGGTTTCCGGCTTGCCGCAATCGAGCCAGGCATCAATTTCCGGCGCGTGCAGAATAAGACCATCGGCGATCATGCGCACAAAGACCGCGGGCAGGTAAAATTCGCCCTTGACGGTATCACCGGCGGCGATGGTCTGTTCAATATAGTCGATGAAGCCACGACCGTTTTTCAGATAGTAAAGGCCCACCTGCGCCAGGCGTGACACCGGCTTGTCGGGTTTTTCGACCATTTCAACAATGCGACCATTCTTGACCACATTGACCCCGAAACGCTGGTAATCTTCGACTTCGCATGAATAGATCAGGCCGTCGGCATCGGCGCAGAGGGTAGGGATTTGGGTCAGATCGGTGACAAAAATGGTGTCGTTAAAAACCACCAGCAGATCATCGTCACTGCCGACCGCCGGCGAAGCCAGGGCGACGGCATGAGCCGGGCCCAGGCGCTGCTGCTGAACAATGTAACGGCAGGGCAGTTGTGGAAAGCGCCGCGCCATGAAATCTTCAATCTGCTGACCATTTTCATCGGTAATAAAAATGTATTCGCTGATTTCCAGGGATTCGAGACGGCTGATGATGTGTTCGAGCACAGTTTTGCCGCCAACATGCACCAGAGACTTGGCCTTGGTATGGGTGTGGGGGCGCAGACGGGTACCTTTACCTGCAACAGGTAGAATGACTTTCATAGACCCTCCGGTCGATTTGTTGGGGGTGGCAAAAGAGTAAACTCAAGGGGTGCGCCCCCTTCGGCGAGGGCCTGGGGGGTGAGGAGTTTCATGTCCAGCCCACTGCCGCTGAAATAGAAGTTCAGGTTGCGCAATCGTGCCTCTGCCAGTTGACGGTCGTACTCGGGTCCGTATCCTGTCGCGGCGCGCACCTTCATCTGCCATTTGAGCCCCGCATTTTTCAGCAAGTTTACCAACCTGTCCAGTTGGGCTACGCCGCCGGGCATGGGCAAAACCGCGGCGGCGCCAAACAGACTGTCGACGGGATAGCTGAAACGCAAAGGCGTGCCTGCGGCGATGTCAATGCCGTCTATCTGCTCTAACGCGGCCTGCAGCTGGGGAAAGTCCATGGGCACCGCCGTCTGATGGCGAGTCGGGGTGGCGGCAGGTGGCGGCGTGGCACAACCCGCGAGCATCACCATCAAACAACAACTTAGGGCAAAAACTTCCCGGCGCAACATGGCTTGATCCTTTACTGAAAAAGGGGGCGGTGATGAAGTGTTCAGGGTGTCACAATTTCGCCGATG
>JAACTI010000266.1 GCA_009993495.1 Deltaproteobacteria bacterium
TGGCTAGGCAGCGATCATCATGCCTTACTGACACGAAAAATCCCTGCGCAATCTTACGAAATCCTATGCGTTACAGGGTACTAGCGCGGATCGAGCGGGGTGATCTTAAAGGCGGCGCGGCGGGTCTGTTCGAACAGCGGCGCATCCTTAAGTTGCCGGGCCAGGGATTCGACCTGGTACAGCCAGTGACGGCGCGGAAACTCATCCGGTTCCTTCGCTGCCAGCTGCTGGTATTGGTCGATCAGCCAGCGCAGCTGCGTTTCCTGGAATTTGTTATATTCCAGAGCCGATTTGTTCTGCACGATCTTGAAGAACTCCAGGGTCTTTTCATCCTTCGGGTCGTAGTTGATGCTGGTGGTGTAGATATCCTTAATTTTCTGGTAAAAGAAACGTTCGGAAAGGCGAATCTCACGGATGCGTTCCTGCAGTTCGGTGAAATAATTCATCGAATTGCCGCTCTTGAACCGCTCGTCGTTCAGTGCAAACCCCTTGACAATATATTCCTTGAGCCGTTGGGTGGCCCAGATGCGAAACTGGGTAGCCACCTGAGATTGAATCCGATACCCCGCGGAAATGATGGCATCGAGATTAGAGAACTTGCGGATGCGTTCAACTGGCCTCGCTTTCTGGAAATAGATTGCTTCATCATGCGGCCAAATTGCGGCCCTACCAGGGTAGCCACCTTCGCAAATAACAACGTCACCTTTTCGTACTGAATATCGATCCTCTTCCCCTGCTTCAAACTTCATCTCTAGTAAATCAGTCAGATCAAAATCAAACCACCTGACATTCAAATTCCGCAGGTAGGGCTTAAGTTCTCCCTTGTTTTTTTGTTTGTCCAGCATCTTGCCAAGGCAGTGGTCGGCTAATTCCCCAACGGTCTTCTCTACCCACCCCTCACCCTTCCGGGTGAACACAGCATTCAGAGTGCTTTCAAACAGCTCACGAGCATTGGCGAGGTTCTTCTCGGTATTGGCGATGGCTGCATCGATCCCTGCAAAGGCTTCATCGAGGATGGCGACTATGCGCTTTTGTTCGGGGAGGGGAGGGAGGGGGATTTGAACTTGGCCAAGATTCTTCCTGCTAATCCGCTTTCGGGTGGCTCCAGTACATTTATGCTCTACGGCTGCCAAATACTCTGCCGATTGAGAGTAGTAGCAGAAGAACTCCGGCAATAAATCAGTTGCCTTGAACCTCAAAATTGAGCAGTCAACGGCGCTAATCATTTTGTCGCCAGTATCGGGAATAATACATGCTCTTCCCACTGGGTCTGGTAATCTGGAAATCAGACAATCGCCGGGCAGCACCTCTTGGCACTTCAGGCGATTAAAAGTCTCGTCGGAAATAAACCGCGCTTTGTCTCTCCGATCTTTAAACTCTCCGTTACCAACGTTGCCTGTCTGGACGAGTCTGATTCCTTCAGGGGCCTGATCTTTGGTCTCAATCCAGTTCCCATCAGTAAATAAAGTGCATGTCTTGGCTACAGGCAATCGAGGCCATTGTCCTCTCATAGCATCACCCGAATCCCGGCCGGCATCTCTGCTCCCTCGGCAGCCAGTGCCGCGCTCATTCTTTGCCGGGAATTATGAGAAGCATGGGAATTATAATTCTCATTGCTGCCATAGATCCCATAGCTCCCATGCTTCTCATAGTTTGTCTTGCTCTTTGCAGTGCTTATGGTTTTCTGTTTCTCATCTCTTCGTTGCGCTGCCGGTCGCGTTCCTGCAGGCGCAGGCGGGTCATGCGCTCGCGTAGACCGCCGTCCTGTAAAAAATCTTTGGCCAGGCGTTTGAGCTGCTGGTCGAGCAGGTAGTTGGCCTGATGGACCAGGCAGATCGCAATATTCGCCACCACTTCGGCGGGGCGGCTGTCCACAAAGGCGCGGTAGCTTTCATAAGAGATCGGCGTCTTTTGACCGAGCTTGCGCACATAACGGGCCTCGGTGGAATTTTTGTCCCAGACCACCAGATCGCGCACTTTGAGAAAATCGCGGTAATCTTCGAGCAGCTCTTCCAGGCTGGCGCGGGCCACGTTGGTCAGTTTGATCTCCATCTCCTTGGAGGTCGATGCCGCCTTGCTCCCTTCGATGATATTCTGCTTGCCCGAGCGCGCCGCCTGCACCATCTGATCGATAGTGCGATCCCCCCGGCGCAAAAAGCGCTGGCAAAAGCGGTAGGTCAGCTGGTAAACCACCTCGGATTTCTGGTAACTGAGCAGGATCTGGTAATCGCCTCTGGGGGGTAACAGCTCTGAGTTTGCTTTTAATTCATGGGAATCATGGGAGCTATGGGAAGGTTCAGCGGCCTTGCCTTGGTTTTCATCATTCCCATTCTTCCCATAATTCTCATTGTCTCCGACCATTACACCATCCCCCGAATCCCGGCCAGAATCTCCGCACTCTCGGCATCCAGCGCCGCAATTTTATCCAGAATCTGCTGCGCATCACGCAGGCTATAACCGCTGCGGAACTTGTTCTTGATCTCACCGAAGATCTCGCCAATCTTGTACTCGATGGTATCGGGAGAGGATGCGCGCTGCTTGAAGCCCTGCAGATAAGGAAAGAGCTCCCGATCTACGAAGTTGATCAGGTCATCGCCGGTCATCGCGTTATCGTGATCGAAGGAACCATCCTTCTTCTTGGGTGCTGCCCACTTTGACCACTGATACTCACCCTCGATGATGAAGCTGTAGCTCTTCCCTTCCAGCTCGGCACGCATGGCCCGCTCGCGCTCCAGGTCATCCAGATACTTGAGAAACAGCATCCAGGAGGACTGCTCGGTGTAATCAAGCTCGGAGGAACAGCCAGCCTCTTTCCAGAGGACATCATCGATGTTTTTAAACGTCTGCTTGAACATGGGTATCCTTACCCCTAAACATAGGGCGCAGGTATAGGTCGTAATAAAACTCCACGAACTCGCGGAAGCGATCGAGCAACCTGTTGTCGATGGCTGCCGGCTTCGCGGCAAGAACCTGCCAACTCCGCTCGGTGATCTGGAAGTGGGCGCGGCGCGGAGTGGCAAGCAATCCGGCCTGCTGGAGGTAGGTCTTGGCCCAGGCCATCCGATTGTCGAATACCGGCTGCCGGCCGCTGGGAAGAAGCTCTTCCCGCTCTTCGTCAGTAAGTTCCAGATTGGCAGCGAGATGCTCCCGAGCTTCGCGAACGGAATGCTCTTCACCCTCGGCGGCGAAAGAGAGCAACGGCAACATCAGAGATTGAAAATCCGGAATGGCCATCCCCCTAAGAATACGAAAAGACAGACAAACTTACCATCGCGAACAATAACACTTTTCTCATGTTTCCCCAAAAGAAAACAGTCCCTTGGCAACGACCAGGAATCTGCTCCTCCGTGTTGTGAGTGCTTAGAGTTTAGAA
>JAACTI010000267.1 GCA_009993495.1 Deltaproteobacteria bacterium
GTCGCGCCCAGCGAAATTTTGTTTGTCGCCGATGCCATGACCGGCCAGGATGCGGTTACGGTGGCGGCGAGTTTTAACGAGCAGCTGCCCCTGACCGGGGTCATTCTGACCAAACTCGATGGCGATGCCCGCGGGGGGGCGGCCTTATCGATTCGGGCGGTTACCGGGAAGCCGATCAAACTTGTTGGCATGGGCGAAAAGCTCGACGCTCTTGAGACCTTTCATCCTGACCGCATGGCGCAGCGCATCCTCGGGATGGGGGATGTCCTCAGCCTGATCGAGAAAGCGCAATCGGCCGTCAGTGCCGAAGACGCTGCCAGTATGGAAGCCAGCATGCGCAAGCAGGGCTTCACCCTCGAAACCTTTCTTGAGCAGATGCAGATGGTCAAGAAGATGGGTTCGATGGAATCATTGATCAAGATGATCCCCGGTGCGGGCAAGGCGCTGAAAAATGCTGGCGATATGCAGCTGCCCGAAAAAGAGTTGAAGCGCATCGAGGCCATTATTCGCAGCATGACCCCGCGGGAACGCATGGATCATCGAATTTTAAATGGTTCCAGGCGACTGCGGATTGCCAAAGGCAGTGGCACGCGGGTTCAGGACGTCAACTCTCTGCTCAAGCGCTTTACCGAGGCACAGAAGATGATGAAAAAAATGCAGAAAATGGGCCCCAAAGGGCTTAAGGGTATGCTTGGCCGTGGGGGTCAGCTGCCGTTTTAAGGTCACAAAACAAACTTCCGGATCGGATTTTCGCAGTATTTTGGGAGTGAATCAAAAGAGGGCAACAGTGAAAGGAAGAACAGCATGGCAGTAAAAATCAGGCTCGCCCGTGGTGGCGCAAAGAAAAAGCCCTTCTACCAGATTGTGGTGGCCGATGAGCGCTTTCCCCGTGATGGCCGTTTTATCGAGGCTCTGGGTCAGTATGATCCGCGTCAGGAGCAGTCGATTCTCAACCTGAAAGAAGATCGCGCCCTTGTCTGGCTGGGCCAGGGAGCACAACCCACCGATACCGTGCGGCGCTTGCTGCGTGGGGCCGGTGTTTGGGCCAAATTCAAGGCCAAGGACGCTGCTCAAGCCTGAATCTGGTCTGAATCCCTGGCTGCGGCCCGTCTGGAGGATGACCTATGAAAGCTCTGATCGAATACGTCGCTAAGTCACTGGTGGAACGGCCCGCTGAAGTCGAGGTTACCGAAGAGACTGTCGCTGATGGGTCGATTTTGATCAAGCTGGCTGCGGCCCCGCAAGATATGGGGCGAATCATTGGGAAGCAGGGGCGCAACGCCAAGGCCATGCGCACTCTGCTCAACGCCAAGGCAACCCGTGAACAAAAACGGGTTTCATTGCTGATTCTGGAATAGCGGTAGAAACGCATTGCCGGTGAAATTGCACAATACAACCCCTGCGCATTCTGGCGTGGCAGAAACTGCGTCCTTGTCTCCCGCCGGACAAGTTGTGGGAACTCACGGTTTGCGTGGTGATCTCAGGGTGCGGCCTGTCTCGGGAGATCCTGCCGCTCTACTGGCCCTTGATGTCGGTGTGATGCGCCTGCTCGATGGCAGTTGCCTTTCGGTGGTTCCGTTGCGTCGGGTCTTACATAAGGGGCAGGTTCTGCTGCGTTTGCGCGGCTATGAAAGTCTCGATGCCGTCGAAAAATTTCGTGGCGCGACCCTGCTGCTTGATCTTGAGCAATTACCGCCGTTGGATCAGGATGAATTCTACTGGCACCAGCTTGAGGGGGCTCTGGTGGTTGATGCGCATCGGGGCGAGCTGGGGCGCTTGCATGCCATGTTCAGTACCGCGGCTCATGATACCTGGGTCGTTAAAGGGGGCGAGGGTGAAGTGATGATTCCGGTCGTTGGTGCTTTCATCCTTGCCGTGGATCTCGAAAATAAGCGGGTTGATGTTGATCTGCCTGAAGGTTTGATCGGACTGGATGCGTGATTTTTGAGATACTGACTCTTTTCCCGGCGATGTTTGATTCGCCCTTGGCGGAAAGTATTGTTGGTCGGGCTATCGCACAGCAGCTCTTGAACGTGCGCGTGCATAATCTGCGCGCTTGGGCCGAAGGCCGTCACCAGCAAACTGATGACAGTCCCTATGGCGGCGGCGATGGCATGGTGATGAAGCCGGAACCGGTTGGTCGCGCACTGCAAGCCCTGCGTGAAAAGTCGCCCCGCAGTAAGGTGTTGCTGATGACACCTCAGGGGCAGCCCTTCAGTCAGCAGCACAGTGTGCGTCTGGCTCAGGAAGAAACATTGATTTTCCTCTGTGGGCGCTATGAAGGTTTTGACGAACGCATTCGGCAGTCGATGGTCGACGAAGAATTTTCCCTGGGGGATTTTGTTGTGACCGGTGGTGAGTTACCCGCCATGGTGATGATTGATGCCATCTCGCGCCACCTGCCGGGGGTGCTTGGCAGCACAGGGAGTGCGGACAGCGATTCTTTTGCCGATGGCCTGCTGGAGTATCCTCAGTATACCCGCCCAGCGAATTATTGCGGGATGTCGGTGCCTGAGGTGCTTTTATCGGGGGATCATGCGCGTATCGCTAACTGGCGGCGCGAACAGCAGTTGAAGCGAACTTTTGAACGGCGTCCGGAGCTGCTTGAAACCGCCGTTTTGACCGACCAAGACCAGAAATTTCTGCACCGGTTGCGTGCAGCGAAAATAGAGCCGGTGGCAAACAAGCCCCCACGACCTTAGAACGAAACATCTGATCGACAGAGTTTTTCGCACATAGATCACAGGAGGAAGTAAAATGGACATTATCAGCCAAATCGAATTAGAGCAGATGAAAAAGAATATCCCGGTTTTCAAGGCGGGCGATACTCTCAAAGTGCATGTAAAAATTACCGAAGGGGACAAGCAGCGTATCCAGATTTTTGAAGGTATGTGCATCAAGCGGCGCAGTCGTGGTCTGGGTTCTTCGTATACCGTCCGCAAAATTTCCGGCAGTGTCGGGGTTGAGCGGGTTTTCCCATTGAATTCGCCCAGTGTTGACAAAATTGAAGTGGTGCGCTCGGGGCGGGTGCGGCGTGCGAAACTCTACTATCTGCGCAATCTGCGTGGTAAGGCCGCACGTATTCCTGAAAAGCGTCTGGTCTGATCGCGCATCATCCGTTACACTAAGCCCCGGCATTTTTTGTCGGGGCTTTTTCGTATATGGGCAGGCTGATGAATTTAACGCTTTTTGATCACAGGGAAGTTTCGCCCTTGTATTTTGAGCAGCAGGCCAATCAACAGGGCTTTGCCGCAATTGCCGGAATCGATGAAGCCGGGCGCGGTCCTTTGGCTGGCCCAGTGGCGGCGGCAGCGGTTATTTTGCCCGCCCAGTTCCATCTGCCTGGCCTGACCGATTCCAAGCAACTGAGCGAAAAAAAACGCGAGGAACTTTTCCCGCTGATTCGCCAACAAGCCCGCAGCTACGGCATCGGTTTAGCTTCGGCCATCGAGATAGATCAGCTGAACATCTTGCAGGCTACCCTGCTGGCCATGCGCCGCGCTGTCTCCAAATTGAAAATTTCTCCCGATTATTTATTGATTGATGGCATAACCCCCTTGCCGATCAATTTGCCTCAATTGGCTTTGAAA
>JAACTI010000268.1 GCA_009993495.1 Deltaproteobacteria bacterium
TGGTTGAGACGCAACCGGCGTTAGTGCCCCTGCGTCTGGCGGTCAAGTGGACGGCGCAGGTTTGCAATCTTAATCTGAAAAATGTGCGCATTTCGCTCCTGCAAGGCGAAACGCTGGTGACACAAAGGTTTGGCGAGGCCTTTTTTACTCCCGACGGCATAGGGGGGCCGATTGTCCTGGATATGAGCGCCGCAGTGCGTGATGCTCTCAAACAAGGGGCGGTCAGTCTGTTGCTTGATCTGAAGCCCGCCGTGGATGAGGCGACTTTCGACCGCCGTTTGCAGCGCGAACTGGCGGCAAATCAAAATCGTATCTTCGCAAAATCCCTTGATGCTTTGCTCCCTAAGGCCTTGATTCCCGTATTTCTGCAACTGGCGCAGATTGACCCGGGCAAAAAATGTCACTCGGTGACTCGTGAAGAGCGTCTGCACCTGCTGGCGCTGTTTAAGCGCCTGGAACTGCCGGTTCTTGGGGTTGGTGGTTTCCGTAAAGCGATTGTCACGGCGGGGGGGGTGGCTCTTGAGGACATCGACATGCGCAGCATGCGGTCGAAGAAAATCGACAACCTCTATTTTGCCGGTGAAGTCATCGATCTTGACGGCCCGACCGGGGGCTATAATCTGCAAGTCTGCTGGTCGACGGGTTATCTGGCGGGGGTCAGCGCGGGGCGTAGGGCAGAGTGATTTTTGGGGTCGCGGTCAAATTGATCGGGGCGGTTTATCACCGTAGCACTGTTTAAAGGCACGTTTGACGCGGGCGATAATGCGGGTTGGGTTGATGGGCTTGGCAATAAAGTCGAAGTAGCCGATTTCAAGAAGGCGCGCCTCTTCTTCGGCGTCGGCTTTGGCCGAGAGGGCAATGACTGGAATCTCGGCGGTTGCGTTGTTGCCTTTGAGATTGCGGAACATTTCGATGCCGCTCATCCGCGGCATCAGGGAATCGCTGATAATCACGTGAGGGCGCTCCTTGATGGCCAGAGTCAAACCTTCGGCGCCGTTACCCGCCTTATAGACCGTAAATCCTTGACGTTTCAGGGCCGCTTCAACGGCGAGTTGAATCATCTCCTGATCGTCGACCACCAGCACGGTCCAGCCACGCTCGGTTTTCATTTTTGCGCTGGTTGATGCCAGCATATGGCGGTGAATGGCGGCTTTAATCTCTTCGGGAGTGCTGACGCAGGTCACTACTTGCAGGTTGTTGCGAAAGCCAATCTCCTGGGCGGTGTCCAGATCAAGAGGGTTGGCCATGGCCAGATAGAGAATATTCCTCTCGATTTTCAGCGGAAAGATGAAGCGTTTCAGGGCGTCTTCGGGCGTGATTAACTTCAGCAGCTCTGGGGGGAAGTTGTGGCGGGCAATGCCTTTGACTTGCTGAACGCCAAATTGACGGCTCAGGGCGGCGGCGATGTCTTCTTCGAGAATGGCATCCATCTCTTCTAAGATTTGTCCCAGGCGTTTTGTCGTGCCCTGCTGACGTTTGAGGGCCTCCTCAATGATTGCAGGTTCGAGGATGCCCGCATCGACCAGGATTTCGCCAAGTTTTTTACGTCCGGTTTTTTTCAAGTGAACTCCTTCGAAGCGCGAAAAACGGCACATCGTTTATGGTCGTTTCTTATAGCGGGGACCCGTTCGGTTGTCAACGACCGGGGGCAACAACAGCAATTCGTAACGATTTCTGTTTAAAGAGCAACGTTTATCAGGGTCGGATTCAAAACGCGCTTCAAATCTCGGGGCGAGATTTCGACCAGAAACCCACGTTTTCCCCCATTGATACAGATTTTTTCTAATTCGAGGATGGTCTGTTCCACATAAATCGGCAAGGTTTTGCGGGTACCAAAAGGAGAAATGCCGCCGGTCTGATAACCGGTCAGGCTGCCCGCAACCTGAGGCATGCAGGGCGTGACCTGTTTGACCCCGATCCGGCGGGCGAGGTTTTTTAACGAAACCTCGCAGTCGCCATGCATCAGTACGATGAGCGGATTTTTTTGTTCGTCTTCCATGACCAAAGTTTTGATCACGCGATGTTCGTCTATTCCGAGCTCGCGCGCGCTGGTCGCCGTGCCCCCCCGGTCTTCGTACTTATACAGCCGGGGCTCGAAGTTGACTTGCTGCTGCCTGAGCAGGCGGATCGCCTGGGTCGTTGGGTACTTTTCCTTGGCCATGTTATTCTCGTTGTGGGTAGAACTTACAGCCAGCTGAAAGGAATAGCCGCAATACTGATTGCCGTCAGCGCGACACAGAGCCAGGCTAGTCCCTTGAAGAGTTTTTCGGTCTGGCGTTGGGCGCGTACGCCCAGGGGCAAGATCCAGCCGAAGGCGGCACCACTGAGCAGCCCGCCCAGATGCGCGGCATTGTCGGCACCCACCATCAGCCCGAAGATAAAGGCCATCACCGCCCACTGAAACATGAAGTTGCGGTACTGGAGGGCCACTGCGCCGCCGGTGCGATGAAAGTAACTGACCGAAAAACCAATCAGACCGAAAATTGCCCCCGAGGCGCCGACGACCGGCGACATGGGGTGCCAAAAATAACCGGCGATGGTCGCGACTATCCCACAGAGGGTATAGAGGGAAAAAAAGCGTGGCCAGCCGATCTCGCTTTCGATCATGGGCCCGACCTGATAGAGTACCAGCATGTTGAAGGCCAGATGGATCAAGCCCCCATGGGTATAGGCGTAGGTGATGCAACGCCACCATTGGTCATGTTGCACGACCAGAGGCCAGAACTGGCCACCCCAGTGAAGAAGGAGCTGCGAAGGTGGGCTGAAAATCGCCTTCATCTGCAATCCCAGAATGGTGCCGTGTAGCACCATCAGGGTAAAGAGCCCCAAATTGACGTAAATCAGAATCTGTACCAACGAATGACCACGCAGGGGGCTGCGACGGAAAAAGCTGTTGCGCGCAAATTGGTTCACAAGTCAGTTCCTTGTTTTTGAGGGTAAAAAGATGCCTCAGATTAGCTTAGATTGACTTTGGCGGCAATTGAATATGCGTCCGGCCTTGAATTATGCCCTCGAATCCAGCAGACTCTGCTGAGCATCAACCCTGGGGCCGCGACAGAACCTTTCCCCCTTTCCACGGAGTAGAAATGGATAATAACAAAAATTCAAATGTCATCGATCTCGACGAACTCATGCGCAAGAAGGAACGTTTGCAGGCGAAGTTTTTAAACCTGGGGCAGTTTTTCGGCAAATTGAAATTCCTGCCGGTACTGATTATCCTCGGATTGCTGATTTTGAAGGTTGCCTATGTTTATGTCGAACCCAACGAATATGGCATTAAAATTTCGCGCTTTGGTTTCAATAAGGGTGTCCAGAAAAAAGTTTACGGCCCGGGACTGCAGTTTGTTGTTCCGGGAATGCAGGAAATGGAAACCCTGCCTCGCGAATTGCAGGTGCTGGAACTCACCAATTTTCCCAGCACTGCGGCACGTTATGCGCGCGTCGAACGTGCCGCCCACATTCAGACGTCTGATGGGTTTTTCGTCGATGTCGATGTTTCGATCCTGTACAAGCTGATTGATCCTTACAAGGTTTTTACCACTATTGGTCCGGGGCGGCTGTTTGAAGACAACGGCATTATCCCCAAAACCGAACCCGCTCTTAAGGCCACCCTGGGAGAGTTGACCACAGAAGAATTTTATAATAGCCCCATGCGGGTTGAGCGCACCGAGCGCGCCAAAGAATTGCTCAACAGCGAACTCAAAACCAAGGGTATCGAAGTTGAACAGGTGCTGGTGCGTTACTTCCGCTACAGCGATGAAATTCAGAAAAATATTGAAGAAAAGAAACTCCAAGATCAGCTGGTCTTTAAAAATCAGGCCGAAGGCCGGGCAGCGGTAGAAGAGGCGACCCTGAAAAAAATTACCCAGGAAGGGCGCGTCAATGTCGAGGTTGAAATGGAAGGCGGACGGGCC
>JAACTI010000269.1 GCA_009993495.1 Deltaproteobacteria bacterium
TGGGGACGTCGCACGTCAAGTTAGTTTTTTAAGAGCGTCCCCCTCTCCGTTCCCTGGGAAGTCCGCGCATTGGAGAGAGACTGGAGGAATTTGATCCACGTGAAGTGCGTCGGATTTTGGTCGGCCACTATGAAATGCGCTACGAAATTCAGCAGTCGAAAATTTATATGCTGTGCTTGTGGCATACCCGTGAGGACAGATGATTCTTTAATTCTCCATCTTCCCACGTAAACTCACGATATTTGACACAAAGAAGTTCAGTCGATGGCTCTGAGAAAGGGGCGGTATCAGTGCTGTTTTCACTGATCTGCCCCTCGCATATGTTGCCTCAAAAAGGTTTTCATAAGTACAGGGACTTATGAAATGGTAGGCACACCATCAAAAGTTGACCTAATTTACAGCTACCCGGTCAATTGGGCAAAAAAACTTAGGAGACTAACGGTTTCCCTGGCGCGCAAAAAATCGACCTCAGTCGAATATCAATTCCAGCAGCTCGCTGGCGTGGCGAATGCCGCTCAGCTTCATTCCGGCGGGAGCCTTGATGTTTTTCAGACTGCTCCGGGGCAGGATGCAGCGCGAAAAACCAAGACGGGCCGCTTCCTTGATCCGCAGTTCCGGCTGCGACACGGCACGTACTTCGCCGGTGAGACCAACTTCGCCGAAAATCACCGTTTGGGCATGAATCGGCCGGTTCAAATGACTGCTGGCCAAGGCGGCAATGGTTGCTAAATCTAACGCCGGTTCATCGAGTCGCACCCCGCCGGCGACGTTAACGAAAATATCCTGCCCGGCCAGTTGCAGTTCAACTTTTTTATCGAGGATCGCGATCAGAAGCGCCATGCGTTTATGATCAATGCCGATGGCGGTGCGCTGTGGGGTGCCGAAACTGCTGCTGGAGACCAGCGCCTGTAATTCAACCAGAATCGGCCGGGATCCCTCCATCGCCGGCACTACCACGCTGCCGGCGCTCTTATCCGGGCGCTCCGATAAAAATAATTCGGACGGATTAGCCACTTCGCGCAGACCGGTTTCCTGCATTTCAAACACGCCGATTTCGTTGGTCGAGCCGAAACGGTTTTTCACCGCGCGCAGAATGCGGTAGGGATGACCGGGGTCGCCCTCAAAATAGAGCACGGTATCGACCATGTGTTCCAGCACCCGCGGCCCGGCGATGGAACCGTCTTTGGTAACATGGCCGATGAGAAAAGTTGGTAATCCCTGGCCCTTGGCAAGCAACATCAGTTGTCCGGCGCATTCGCGCACCTGGCTGACGCTGCCGGGGGCCGATTCAATAGTGCGGGTAAAGATGGTTTGAATCGAATCAATCACCAGAAAGTCGGGTTTGAGTTCGGCGACCCGTTTGAAAATTTCTTCAAGGGAGGTTTCGGCGAGGAGAAACAGATGTTCACCCCTGGCCCCCAAACGCTCACCGCGCAACTTGACCTGACGGGAGGATTCCTCGGCAGTGACGTAAAGGGCAATGCCGTCACGCGCCAGATAGTCGACCGCCTGTAACAACAGGGTCGATTTGCCGATGCCGGGGTCACCACCGACCAGAATCAGTGAACCGGGAACCAGCCCACCGCCCAGGGTGCGATCCAGCTCCGTTAGGCCGCAACTGATGCGATCTTCTGCAGTGCTGCTGATATCCGACAGCTTCTGCAGCTTGCCCGGCGCCGCCAGACTTCGACTGTTAGCGGGCTGAACCTGCTCTTCGGCGAGGGTATTCCACTGCTGGCAATCGGGACACTTGCCCAGCCATTTGGGGGCCTGGTAGCCACATTGCTGGCAGGTAAAAAAAGATCTGGCTTTGGCCATAAGCGTCTCGTAGGTGGAGCAATTCAGAATTTCGACGATCGTCAGAATAAAGGAAGGCCCATCCTAAGAGCTGATGGGCAAACTGTCAATTCGTGAAACTTCTGGGCTATAATCGTAGACCAAACCCTGGGAGACAGGATCTTGCTATGCACTATGCCGAACTTGAAGCCGCCCTGCAAGAATTCGGTTTCAGCGAACGGGTCAGTTTGCGCCAGATCAAAGAGCGCTATCGTGACTTGGCCCGACGTTACCACCCCGATCACGGCAGCGCCGCGGAGATGGAGAAAATCCAGCGCGTTAACCAAGCCTATCAGGTGCTGCGGGCCTATTGTCAGGATTATCTGTTCGATTGCTCGCACGCGGAATTTCTTGAACAATACCCCGAAGAAAGGCTGCGCGAACAATTCGCCGAAGATCGTTTGTGGGGCGCAGGTCAAGCGAACACGGACGATTGAACCTTGTTTTCAGTCGGCCCCCGTGGTATTTTTCCCGGCTTTACGAGGCCATCCCCTAAAACCACAGCGAAATTGAAATAATGAATGATAACGAGAATTTTTCGCGCCTGACCCAGGTGAGCCGTCCAGCGCGCTATCTTGGCGGTGAGCTGGGCAGTCGCACTAAAGAGGATGCCCAGGTCGAACTGCGCATGGCTCTGGCCTTCCCCGATGTTTATGAAGTGGGCATGAGCTATCTGGGCTTTCCGATTTTATACAATATCCTCAATAATCTCGAAGGTATCGCCGCTGAACGCGTCTATACACCCTGGCCCGACATGGGTGAACTGCTGGTGCGCGATGGTGCGAAACTGAGCAGCTTGGAAACCGGCCGCCCTCTGGCCGATTTTGCCATTATCGGCTTCACCCTCCAATATGAGCTGAGCTACACCAACCTGCTCTGGATGCTGCAACTGGCGGGCTTGCCCCTGAGGCGCGAGGAGCGTGATGAACAGGCCCCCCTGATCGTGGTCGGCGGGCCCTGCGCCTACAACCCGGAACCCCTGGCCGATTTTATCGATTGCGCACTGATCGGCGATGGCGAAGACGCCATTGTCGAGCTGGTCGAAACTGTGCGCCAAGCCCGGCGCCAGGGTTTGAGCCGCCCGGAACTTTTACGCCAGCTGGCGGCCATTGAAGGGATCTATGTCCCCGCTTTTTTTGAAATCGATTATCACCCCGATGGCCGGCTGGCGGCGATCAAGCCCTGCCATGCGGATTATGCGAAAGTTCGCCGCCGTTTTCTGCCGGATCTTGAAGACGCCCCTTTTCCCGCGCAACCCATCATCCCCTTCATGCAGACGGTGCACAATCGGGTGGCGCTGGAAATTGCCCGCGGCTGCACGCGGGGCTGCCGTTTTTGCCAAGCCGGGTACATTTACCGCCCGGTGCGCGAGCGCAGCCCGCAGAAAATTGCGCAGCTGGTTGAAAAGGCCCTCGAAAATTCGGGTTACGAAGAAATTTCGCTCTTGTCCCTTTCGACCGGCGATTACAGCTGCATTGAACCGCTGCTTAAGGGCCTGATGCAGAAATATGCCCAGGAACGGGTGGCGGTCTCCTTTCCCAGCCTGCGCGTTGGCTCCCTGACCGAAGAGCTGATGAGTGAAATCAAAAAAGTGCGTAAAACCGGCTTTACTCTCGCGCCGGAAGCAGGCAGTGAACGCCTGCGTCAGCTGATTAACAAGGGCATCACCGAAGAAGACCTGCTCAGCACCACCGGCAACGCTTTCACCTTGGGCTGGCAACTGATCAAACTTTATTTCATGATGGGTTTGCCCACGGAAACCGACGCCGATCTGCACGCGATTGTCGAACTGGCGGCTCAGGTCAAGCGTAGCGGTCGTGGCACCGGCGGCGCCGATGTCAATGTTGCGGTTTCGACCTTTGTCCCCAAACCTCACACCCCCTTTCAGTGGGAACCACAGCTGGGGGTTGCCGAGACCCTGCGCCGCCAGACTCTGCTCAAAGAGGGGCTGCGCAGCAAAAAGTTGCGTTTCAAGTATCATGAGGCCCAGCTTTCGTTCCTCGAAGGGGTCTTCGCCCGCGGCGACCGCCGCCTGGGACGGGTGCTGGAAGCCGCCTTGATCGCAGGCTGCAAATTTGATGGCTGGCGCGAACATTTCGACTTCAGCAAATGGCAACAGGCCTTCGATGTCTGTCGGGTTGACCCGGCCTGGTATCTGCGTGAACGTGATGAACACGAAATTCTGCCCTGGGATCACATCGACTGCGGCCTGCCTAAAAGCCACTTTATCAACGAACGCCACAAAGCCTTTGCCCTTAAAGCCACCCCCGACTGCCGCCAGGGAGAATGCAGTGCTTGCGGAGTCTGCGACTTCGAGGCGCTGAAAATGCGCCTGCAACCACAGCAGAGCCTTGAGTTGAGCCCGAAACGCCGCCCCCAGGCCGCTGACAACAACCAACATTTCAAGATCCGCCTCACCCTGGCCAAGCGTGGCCGGGCGCGCATGGTGGCGCACCTGGAATATTTGACCATGTTTCAGCGCGCTCTCAGGCGCGCTGAACTGCCCATGCGTTTTTCTCAGGGGTTTCACCCGACACCCAAGGTTTCTTATCTCGAAGCCTTACCCATGGGCGTGGAAAGCGAAGCCGAACTGGTGGATCTCGATCTGTTTGAACCTCTGGAGACGGCTGAAATTATCCGCCGCCTCAATGCCCAACTCCCCGAGGGTTTCAGGATTCTTAGGGCGCAAACCCTGTCCGCTGGTGCCCTTTCGCCTTCGGCTTCAGTGATTGCCAGTTGCTATCGCATCCCCCTGCCAAGCTCGACCACCGGCCTGGCCGAACGCATCACCGCATTCCTCGCCGCCGAACGGGTTG
>JAACTI010000270.1:0-3375 GCA_009993495.1 Deltaproteobacteria bacterium
CGTAATTCTGCGGCCACCGCAACAGCCTGATAGTCAACTTAAGCCCGCCTATATCCGTACCGACATTGCCGAACCAAGTCATCAGGTTTTTCTGCTTCAACAAGAGAAAAAGGTCAGTGACAAAGTGCTGGCCTCAGGCCAGAGTCAGTTCCTTACTCCCCTCGACCCGCAGGGCCGCTTACCGGTTTCACTTTACTGTCTGCCCCTGCGTCTGGGTCGTCACCAAGGGGGTTCCCTCAGTTTCATTGGGGGCAACGCCAATAATTCGCCCTTCGGGCTGGATCAGCAGCAACTCATGAGTGCCTGTGCCTTCCAAATTGCGCAGGCAGTCGAGCAACAACTGACCAATGAGCACCTGCGTCGAATTTCCGTCATAGATGCTCGCAACGCGCAGCAATTTTCCCTGCTTTATCGCATCAGCCAGCGTTTGCACAGTACCTTGGCGACCGAGCAGTTGATGCACTTGATTTTATCTCTGCTGGTGCACCCGCAAGGCGGTGATTTTCAGCGTGCCATGCTGTTTATGGTCAATTCGCGCAGTCAGAGTTTGCAAGGGATTCTGGGGGTCACGCGGGAATCTGCCGCCTTGGTGCTGCCGGAGGGGTTGCCGGCCGAAAACATTCCTCTGCTTATTCACGCCGAAGCCCTGAATGCGCAGAAGCAAAATGAATTTTCCCGGCAGGTTATGCAGTTGCGTCTGCCCCTGGATCACCCGCAAAGTTGTTTGGCCAAGGTCGTGCGCGAGCAGCGCTCCATTCTGATTCAGCGCTCGCGGCTCTGCCGGCTTGAAATTGCCGGCGGCTTGACCCTGGAAGATCACGCCTGTGTGCCGCTCATTGCGCGCCAACGGGTTTTGTGCGTGCTGGTGGTTGATAATTTCGGCAACAGCGAAAAGATTGATGAGCAGCGCCTGCGGTTTCTCGAACTTTTTGCGGCTCAGGCCGGGATTGCCCTCGATAACGCTCAACTGGTTAATCACATCGAAGCCGCCCGAAAACGTTTGCACGAAACTCAGGATCGCTTGCTGCAGCGTGAAAAAATGGCGACCATTGGTGAAATGTCGGCATCAATTGCCCATGAGCTGCGCAATCCCCTCGCTTCCTTGGGCGGTTTCGCCCGCCGCTTGCACCAGCAACTCGAACCCGGCACTCAGGCCTTTCAGTACGCCGACATCATCCACACCGAAGCCGAACGCCTCGAAAAGATGCTGGATGTTATCCTGTCCTTTGCGCGGCTGGATACCATGAAGGCCCAGCCCTTTACCATTGGAACTGTGATCGAACAGGCGTTGCTCATGGAACAAGAAAAGCTCGCCGATGGTGGGATCGCATTGATCAGCCTTATTGCCGATGATTTTGAAATGGAAGGCGATCCCGGCCAAATCGAGCAGGTTTTGATTAATTTGATCAGCAATGCGCGCCAGGCCATGCCCACGGGGGGAACTCTTACCCTTAAAGTCGATCCTGCCCTACTGGGGGATCGCGCGGCCGTGGCGATTGAAATTCGTGATACCGGAACCGGTATCGCGACAGAAAATATGCAGAATCTGTTTACCCCGTTTTTTACCACCCATAAACAGGGAACCGGGCTTGGTTTGCCTATCTGCCAGCGCATCATCCAGGCCCATCAGGGTGAACTGCAGGTTGCTAACGCAGCGCAAGGGCCGGGGGCAATTTTTACCATTCTCTTGCCCCTTCAGTTACAAAAGCGCCCCGGGCCGGATAAAAAATTTTCCTGATGAACCGCAATCTTCCGCTGGCGACCCCGTGAATTCAGCCCTCCCGGCAGTAACGGCCATCGGTTTAAAAATGCGAAAATCTAGCGGAAGGCCCCCTGGCGAAACAGCTTCCAGAAGGTAACCAGTACCGCCAGGGGGGGGCAACGGCGCAAGGTCGGGCCGGGTTCAAAGCGCACGCCGGAATGCCGTTCGATTTTCCACAAGATATAATCCAGACCATTTTTAAACGTGAGGAAACCTTTGAGCAGACGCAGCACCGACAAAATTTTGCCCTGAAACTGCCGCAGGCGCCAGGCGCGCCGGTTACGCCGCTTGTGAGGTGCGGAAATCTTGAGGTGATAGCTGTCGGATTCTGGCCCTGTTACCCGTACTACCGGAAACTTTGGGTCTGCCAGGAGCGCGTGGCTGATGGCGGCGTAATATTCCGGAGCCGCGTCGACCAGGCGCCTTGCCGTTTGCGGGCCTTCGGTGCGCAGCTCACAGCGGTAGGTCAGGCTCAAGCCGGTGATCCAGAGGTCACGTGGGGTAAAGGTTTCGTTAACCTGGGGCAGGCTGTGACGCACAAAGCTGTGCACTGCGCCGGCGAGGAATTGATGGATTCGGGCTTCAATCTCGGCGGTGCGCGGGGCAATCAGGCCGCAAGGTTGGGCAAAGCGCGCCCAAAGATAGGAATGAAACCAATGGCAGGTGCCGTGTGCGAAATCTTTAAGCGTTAAAACCGCATATTTGGCGCGTAAGGTCTTTCCCTGCCAGGGAATTTCAAGATAAAAAACATTTGGGGGCAGCAGCCAATTCATCACGGCCTGAAACTTGGAATTGAAAGCGTCGGAGTAATTATCGACCAACAGATAGAGGTCGGCCAAACCTTCATCAGCCCGACCGCTGCGCAGACAAGAACCGTAAAAGAGCACCGCTGCCACGCCGCGATGGCGCGCACGGGCCGCCTCAGCTAATGCGGCAATGCCGACCGGCAGGGGGCCAGCCGTCCATTGTTGAAGAAGTTTTTCCAGGGGTGTCGCGCGGCTGGTCATAAAGTTGAGTTCCCGCTTCGTTAAATTCGCAAAAAATGCGCCGGCCCCACGGCTGTGATGCGCAGGAAACCGGAAGAATCGAAAAGCTCGCCATCCAGAGTAAAACGTCCCTTGAACGCACAGTCGACCTGCTGTGCATTGTGGCTGATGTAGCCATTTTGTCGAATAATTCCCCTAGTGCGCCGACCACGGAGAATCGCAGGCAGATGGCGCAACAAATGGCGCGGTTTGGTTTCGAGGGTCGTCAGATGCAGGGGTGCGTTTTCATCGCCCCAGAATGGTCTCAGCCCCAGAAAAAGGCGTTCCAGGGTCGTAACCAGGGTAAACAGACACGGGTATTGCTGCGGTGCCGCGCCGTTGAGGCTGATGTTCATCGCGGTGGGCGGCAGAACCTTTTCGTTGCCGCGGAAAACCGCCAGCAGCAAGCGCAGTAAAATCAGTCCCGGCATCAATTCGCCCCGCACACCCTTGGGGTTAAGGCGCTGGTGAAAAAGATCAATCCCCTGGGGAATAGCCCCGGCACCAAAAAACATGCCACAGAGGGGCGGTTGATTGTCCCCAGGGTTAAGCTGCAGAATTGGCCGCTCGTCCATGTCGGCGGTGGAT
>JAACTI010000270.1:3450-3672 GCA_009993495.1 Deltaproteobacteria bacterium
TTCCGACATCGCGCGCCAGCATGCTGGTGGTTCCCGCCCGCAGCAGGGCGAGAAGCGGCGGCTGATCGAAGATCTTGCGGGTGTAAAGCAGGGTTAAAACCGCCTGCACCGTGCCATCACCGCCATTGATAATCAGCAGATCAATCCCCTGTTCGGCAAAATCAACCAGCGCCTGCGCAAGGTCGTGGGGGGTGACCGCCTCGCGATGCGAAATCTGCGGAT
>JAACTI010000031.1 GCA_009993495.1 Deltaproteobacteria bacterium
AAACTATCAGCAGAAATATCTGGACAGCGGCAAACCCATCACCCTGATCGGCATCGACTTTGATTCCAAGGAAAAAAATCTCAGTGAATTTGATTGGCAACGCCTTTGATCTTCGCGGCGGATTTGCGGGGTGTGACTTAAGCCGGTGCCTCCCCGTTTATCGGCATTTGATTCTGAAGATAAACCCAGGCCGGATGGAAAATTTGTCCGCTCCGGAAAATCGATTTTAGCGGGAGGCTCCTATTCAAGTAAGCGCCAGCGAAAGATCGGTGCGCATCAGGGGCGGGAATGTCATTCTTGTCGCAGTTTGCCTGTGATATGATCTGCAATTCTTCACAAGGAACGGATGGTGTCACGAATTCTGCGCGAAAAATATCAACGTCGTTATGCGGCGGAAACGGGGCGCAACCGGCCGGGTAGCGGATTTTTGCGTATTCTGCTGATTTACCCCAACACCTACAATCAAGCCATGGCCAACCTCGGGTTTCAGTCGGTTTATCGTTTATTCAACGATCACCCGGATTGCTGCTGTGAGCGTGCTTTTCTTCCCGACAAGGCCGATCTTGCCGAACATCTGCGCAGCGGTTATCCCCTGGTCTCCCTTGAATCGGGCACCCCGGCGCGTGAATTTGAGCTGCTGGCGTTTTCGCTTTCGTTTGAAAATGACTATCTGCATCTGCCGATGATTTTTACCCTGGCAGGAATCCCCCTGTTTCGCAACGAGCGCAGCCCTGGCGATCCGCTGGTGCTTTTGGGTGGTGTCTGCGCTTTTCTGAACCCGGAACCCTTGGCGGATATCGTCGATCTGGTGGCGGTGGGCGAGGCCGAAGCGATTTTGCCCACTTTACTGCCGGCACTGATTCTGACGCAGCAGACGGGAAATCGTGACGGCTTGTTCAACCAGAAACTGCCGGGGATTTATGTGCCGGGCCGGGTTGAGGTTCAGTATCATCCCGATGGAACCCTGGCCGACATTCCTGCTTGTGTAACGCGTCGCGAATATCTTAAGCAGCTTGACGATTCGGCCAGCTGTTCATTTATTCTGAATGAAGAGGCCGAATTTGGTCAGATGTTTCTC
The DNA here is from genome assembly GCA_009993495.1 of Deltaproteobacteria bacterium. GTDB lineage: Bacteria > Desulfobacterota > Desulfuromonadia > Desulfuromonadales > Geopsychrobacteraceae > Geopsychrobacter. The sequence continues at coordinate 1,079 of JAACTI010000031.1, forward strand.
ACTGAGGTCATGCGCGGCTGTTCGCGGGGTTGCCGTTTTTGTGCGGCGGGGTACATTTATCTGCCGCCGCGGGAACGTTCCCTTGAAGGTCTGCTCGAACAGGTGGAGCAGGGGCTGTGTGAGCGTCAGCGCATCGGCCTGGTGGGGGCGGCAGTGGCCGATCATGCCCAGATTGCAGCCCTGCAACAGCAGATTATGGCCCGGGGTGGTGAAGTTTCCGTCTCCAGTTTGCGTCTCGATGCCCTGACCGCGCTCGAAGCGCAACAACTTCAGGCGGCCGGGCTGAAAACAGTCGCCATCGCCCCGGAAGCAGGGAGTCAGCGCATGCGTGATCTGATCAATAAAAATCTTGATCAGGCGCAAATTCTTCATGCGGTTGAATTGCTTGCCGCCGCGGGTCTGATGAATTTGAAGCTGTATTTTCTCATTGGTTTGCCCACCGAAACCCCTGAAGATGTCGCAGCGATGCTGACGCTGGTGAACCAGATTCGTCTGATCTGGCGTCAAGCCGGGCGCCAGCGTGGCCAGCTGGGAACGATTACTCTGAGTGTGAATCCGTTTATTCCCAAACCGGCTACGCCCTTGCAGTGGTGCGGCATGGCTGACGAAAAGGATCTGAAAAAAAAGTTGCGTCAGCTGCAAGCCGGGGTTGCGCAATTGCCGAATGTGCAGATGATTCATGAACCGGTGCGGGCTGCGATTTTGCAGGCTCTGCTGGCGCGGGGTGACCGGCGTCTGGGGCGGCTGCTGCCGCAAATCGCCGCCGGTGGTAATTTGGGTCAAATATTGAAAAAGCACCATCTTGCCCTTGATTTTTATGTCACCCGCCAGCGTGAACCAGACGAAATTTTCCCCTGGGATGTCCTTGATCAGGGCACCAGACGCGACTACCTGTGGCAGGAATATCAAAAGAGCCTCAGGGGGCAATTAACCTCCCGATGTTTTGACGGCTGTCAAAGGTGTGGAATCTGCGTTTCGCGCTCAGCATCAACAGAGCGGGCGCACAGAAAGGAGCCGTAATGGATGCGGTGTATTTGAATGGTGAATTTGTTGCCGCTGAACAGGCGCGAGTGTCGGTGTTCGACCAGGGTTTGCTCTATGGTGACGGAATTTATGAAAGTTTCCGTTCGGTTGGGAGACATTTGTATCAGTTTGATCAGCACTATCGGCGGCTCTGTCAGTCGGCGGCGGCTCTGCGCTATCCCCCTTTGGTGCCGCAAGCTGAAGTGGAAAATATTTTAGCCGAATTACACCAGAAAAATGCCATCACTCACGGCTATTTCCGTCTCACTATCACGCGCGGGCCAGGGCAGATAGGTTTTGTGCGTCAACGCGGTGCAGGTTTAACCTGGCTGATTGTCGGCCGCGAATTCCAGGGGCTGGACGAGCAGCTTTATCAGACTGGCATCTGCCTGCCGGTGGCGCAGACGCGGCGCAATGCCCCCGAGGCCATCAGCCCCAAAATAAAATCCATCAGTAACCTCAATAGTCTCCTCGGCAAGCTTGAAGCGCAAGATCAGGGAGCCATCGAAGTTATTATGCTCAATAATCGTCAGCAGGTGTGCGAAGGAGCGGCATCCAATATTTTCTGGACGCGTGGGAACTGGGTTTTTACCCCCGATATTTCGACGGGTTTGCTTGCGGGGGTCACGCGCGCGACCATTATGCGTTTGTGTGAAGAACGGCTCAAGCTGCGGGTTGTTACCGGCGCATACCTGATGCAGGATCTGAAATTTTCCGACGAGGTTTTTGTGACCTCGACTTCCCTCGAAGTCATGCCGGTGACGAAAGTGGCGGGCTTTACCATCAATCAGGGGCAGGTTGGCCCCATTGCCAAAAAGTTGCGTGCGGCCCTGCACGCGGAGATGGGGCGGTAGGCTGCGGTTCACAATTTTACCGCAGCCTACAGGACCGGAGCGGATGGGCACGAGGCCCATCCGCAGGCGGAAAATCAGAAGGTGAAACTTTCACCCGGTTTGAGGATCATCGCCTTGGTTTTGGTTTGGGCTTCGACGGTTTTCGCCCAGGCCGCGGCATCTTGTTTCAGCAGGTCGAAGGTGTTGTAGTGAATCGGGGTGACCCGTTTGGGTTGCAGCATTTTCACCGCCCGCAGGCCATCGGTTGGGCCCATGGTGTAGTTGTCGCCAATGGGAATGGCCGCCAGTTCCAGCCCTTCTGCGCCAATCAGCTGCATATCACCGAACAGCCCGGTATCCTGGGCCAGATAAATTTTTCGCCCCTCGTTGGTGGTGAGCAAAAAACCGCAGGGGTTGCCGCCGTAAGAGCCATCGGGCAGCTGTGAACCGTGCAAGGCCAGGGTCAGCTTCAGATAACCGAACGGATGCTGAAACCCACCCCCCAGATGTTGGCCGTGAACCTTTTCCCAGCCTTGGGCCGCAATCCAGGTGACAATTTCGTGGTTGCTGATAATGGTGGCATTGGTGCGTTTGGCGATTTCGAGGGCGTCGCCGACATGATCGCCATGGCCATGGCTGATGAGAATGAAGTCGGCTTCGATCTTGTCGGCGCTGGTTGATGCTGCCGGATTGCCGGTAAAGAAGGGGTCAATCAGCAGTTTGTAGCCACCGGTTTCCAGCCCGATGGCGGCATGACCATACCAGGTAAACTTGTCCATAAGCTCTCCTTCGGTGAGGGTTGCTGTTTTTAGCTCTTCAGTTCCGTAGTAACAGAGGCCGAGACCCCCGTTCCATAGCTGCCTCGGACTGCATGCTGAAGAGTTACACCTGTTTTATATAACAAAAAAAATCGCACAATGCGACCGTCGGGCTAATTTTTGTGCTGTCCGAGTTTTTTCTGCCACAACAGCCCGGCGACGATCAGCACCAGGCCGACAAAGGTTGCGGGCAGAATGGTTTCGCCGACCAGAAAGTGGATGAAAAAGAGCGACAGGAAGGGGGAAAGAAAGATCAGACTGCCGATGCGCGCGGCATTGTCGGTCAGACGCAGGGCCATGAGCCAGAGGACGAAACAGGCACCCATTTCAAAAAAACCCACATAAATTGCGCCAAGGAGTCCTGGAAGCGGCGGCCAGATGAGTTCGGAGAAAATCAGGCAGTATCCCAGAATAAAAGGGAAGCTGAAGAGGAAGTTCACCAGCAGCGCCACCACCGGATCGCGGCGGTCACGGGTATTGAAAATCCAGTAAATCGCCCAGATCAGAGTGCTGGCCAGGGCCAGCAGGACTCCGCTCAGGCTGGTAAAGTGCAAGCTGAAGGGCTGGCCTTCAGTGGCAATAATGACGACCCCGGCGTAACTGACTAAGAGCGCGGCCAGCTCCAGCAGACGCAGTTTCTGCCCCAGCAGCGGCACCGCGAGCAGCGCCAACGTAATGGCCCAGGTGTAGTTGATGGGCTGCGCCTGTTGGGCGGGCAGCAGATCGTAAGCCTTGAGTAAGACAAGGTAATAAAGGAAGGGATTGAGCAGGCCGAGACCGAGGGACATGGCGTACTGGCGCGCAGTGCACTGAAAAATGAGGTGAAATTTTTTTTGCGTCACGAGGATCGCCGCCAGTAGCAGGGTCGAGACTGCGCTGGCATAAAGCAGCAATTGCACCGGGTCAAGATAACGCAGGGAAATTTTAAACGCCGAAGCAATGGTTGACCAGATAAAGACGGTCACCAGGGCATAAAGAAAGGCGCGGTGGTTGGAGGTCATGGGCAATGTCCAGCCCAGTGGCGTAATTTTTTTTCTACCGGCAATACCAATAAGGTCAGGCCGACGAAGATCAGGGCAATTCCGGTTAAAGACCGGGGGGTGACGGGTTCACCCAGCAGCAGAATCCCCAGCAGCCCGGCGGTCATGGGCTCGGCCAGGGACAGAGTGGTTGCCGCCCCGACTTCGACGCGCTGCAAGCCGCGGACAAACAGCCAGTAGGAAAGGGCCATGGTCACCAGGCCAAGATGCACAATCACCAGAATGGCGCGCGTTTGACTGACCCAGCTCAGATCGCGGCCGATCAGCAAGGGTGAGAGCAGCAGAGCCCCCAGGCACACAACCACCGCCATCACCGCGTTGGGCGACTGTTTTTCCAGCAGGCCTTTGAGCATCAGGGTGTAGGCGGCGTAGGAGGCGCCGGCACCGATGGCGAGGACTATCCCCCAGGGGTCAATCGCCAGGGCTGCTCCGCCCAGGCTCAGCAGGGTGCAACCGCTGATCGCCAGCAGGGTGGCGACCAGCCAGCGCCGCCCCGGACGTTCGCCGCGAAACAGGTAGCCCAGAATGCCGCCGGCAATGGGCGCGCTGCCAATGCCGACGATGGTGCCGACGGCGACGCCGGTCTTGCTGACGGCGCTGAAAAAACACAGTTGGTAGCTGGCGGTAAACAGGGCCGCCAGCAGGGTGGGGATCAGGGGCCAATCAGACCAGGAACCCAGTTCACGGCGACCGGCGGCGAGCAGAAACAGGGCTCCACCGCCAATCAGCAGCCGAAAGAAACCGATAACGGTCGAATCGAAGCCCGCCGGCGCGAAGGATTGGGCGGTGCCGGTGGTGCCCCAGAGCAGGGCGGCACCAAGAACGAAAAAAATCCCGCTACGATGGGGTGTGGGCATAGAATCCTCAGGGAGAAAAGACGCGATTAAGCACCAGGCGACAGGGGTAAATCATCCACAGTAGCGTGCAACACCGGCCAACCACATAGGCCAGCGCCGCGCAGAGGGCGCCGGAAAGGTCAGTATAGAGTAAAAGCAAGGTCAGCAGGCCAAAAATGACCGTAGCTTCCACCAGGGTTGCGGTGGATACCGGGCGGGTCAAGCGCCCTTCAAGCAGAATGCCGCGCTGAAAGGAACTGATCACCGAACCGGCGGGCAGCAGGGCCATGAAAATCAGCGGCCAGCGGGAAAAAAGCACCAGTTCATCATTTAAGCCTGCCACCCGTTGCAGCCACAGGGTTGCCAGGGGCGTGGCGGCAATCAGCAGCAGGCTGCCGCTGGCGAAGAGGGCGAGGCCGTAGGCGAAATTCCGCAGCTTGCGATAGCCGCGGAAATCGCGCCCCAGCAGGGCGATGACCACTTCTTGATAGGAGAGCCCTATCGCGCGGAAAATGAAGGTCAGGGCGCTGAGAACCGGCATCACCGCCAGGGATTCGAGGGGGAAGCGGCCCTTGCCGAGGAAAAATGTCACCATGGGATGCACGCACAAGGTAATAAAAGGCGTCAGGGCCAGGGGCAAATAATAGCGCCAGAGCTGCGCGTAGCTCATCACTTCACCCGGATCCTCGCCGGCCAGTAGGCGTTTGATCTGCGCCCCGGCCAACAGGCGTGCCGCCAGCATTTCGGCCAGCACGCCGCAGCTCAGGGCCAAGCCGCCGAGGAGTGCGCCACTTAAGTCACGGAGCAAAAAGAGCAGCAGGGCGCAACTCCCCATACCCAGCAGGCGAAAAAGCGTCCCCAGCACCACCAGGTGGGTTTGATTGTTGCGAATCAACAGGCCCTGATAAAATCGCCGCCAGCCGATGGCCGCCGCCCAGGGGATGAGGGCCAGCAGCGCCCAGTGGGCGCGTGCGGCGATCTGTGGGCTCAGGCCAATGAGGTCTTCCATCAGCCAGCGATAGGGCCAGGGGAGCAGCAGCAGGGCGGGAATCAGGGTAACGCCCAGGGTCAAGACCGCGGTGAAATTGCGCAGTCGGCGATAGGCCAGGGGGCCAGAGGCGAGGGCGGTCGAAGCACTCATGAGCATAATGATGGGGGCCTCGGCGACCAGGGCAAAAGAAAAGGCGACTCCGTAGGCCGCCAGATTCAGTTCCGCATGGGCCATGCGCGCAATCAGAGCCGTCAACAGCGGACCGTCGACGGCCATCAGCAGCCAGGTGCCCATGAGAGGTGTCCAGAAACCTAGAATCCGACCGGTGCTCAAGGGGGTGGAATTCATCCGCTGTCCTTTGAATGTCGAGATTCTCTTCCCGGCATGGCGTTTTGGTACCGCGGGCGCTTCACTCCCGGCTCTCTCCTATACGCGGGTTTCCCCGTCGGCAAAGGCCCCGAGGATGATTTGCTGTTGCTCTTGGTTGTGTTTGCGGTGAGAACCCACGGCACTACTGGCCGAGGCTTTGCGTCCGACGTAGGTCAGAGGGCGACCAAGTTGCCGACTCAGTTGATCGCGCAGATGTTGCCAGGCTCCACCATTGGCGATTTCTTCCTGCACCCAGCGGCAATCAATTTTTTGCCCGTAATCTTTGAGCGCGGCGTGCAGGCTGTCGCGGTCGAGGGGATAAAGTTGTTCGATCCGCACAATCGCGGTGTCCGTAATTTCTTCCTGCTGGCGGTGCTGGACGAGATCGTAATAGATGCGTCCGCTGCACAACAGCAGGCGCTTGACCTTGTGCGGATCAAGGTCATCGGCAATGACATTTTTGAAATGGCCGTTGCTGAAATCTTTGAGCGAAGAAACGCACAGGGGATGGCGCAGCATGCCTTTGGGCGTAAAGACAATCAGGGGCCGCCGGAAGGGCTGGTGCAGCTGGCGACGCAGCAGGTGAAAGAGCTGGGCCGGGCTGGAGGGGTAGACCACCTGCATGTTGTTGTCGGCACAAAGTTGCAGATACCGTTCGATGCGCGCGCTGGAATGTTCCGGCCCCTGACCTTCGTAGCCGTGGGGCAGGAGCATGGTCAGGGCGCTGTAGCGCTCCCATTTGGTGCCGCTGCTGCTGATAAATTGATCGATAATCACCTGGGCGCCGTTGGCAAAATCGCCGAACTGGGCTTCCCAGATGGTTAAATCGTTGGGACTTTCCACCGAATAGCCGTAATCGAAACCCAAAACGGCAAATTCCGACAGCGAACTGTTGTAAACGTAAAAGCGGCTGTTGTGCTTCCGGGCAACATTTTCCAGGGGCGTCAGCCGCTCCGCCGTTTGCATATCCACCAGGCTGGCGTGGCGGTGGTTGAAGGTGCCGCGCCGTGAATCCTGGCCCGAGAGCCGCAGGTTGTGACCTTCGGCGAGCAGACTGGCAAACGCCAGGGCTTCCCCGGTGCCCCAGTCAATTTTTTCGCCCTGCTCAATTTGTTCGCAGCGTCGTTTCATCAAGGCCGCGATTTTGCGGTGCGGATTAAAACTTTCAGGAATATGGGTCATCATTTGGCCGAGCCGTACCAGGGTTTCGGCCTCGACTCCGGTAGAAATAGGGGCGAAGCTGTGCTCACGCAGTACCCCCTGCCATTTGAGCAGGAAGGCTTCCGGGCGTTGCTGCTCTGGTCGTTCCAGCGCCGCTTCGAGCTCGGCCTCAATTTCCGCGCGAATCTGATCCAGGGTCGGTTGTGCAATGCCCTGATCAAGCAGGCCCTGATAATAAATATCCGCTGCCGGCGGGTGATGCTTGATTTTTTCGTACATCAGGGGCTGGGTGAAAAAGGGCTCGTCACCCTCGTTGTGACCATGGCGCCGGAAGCAGATGATTTCGATCACCACATCGCGACCGAAGGTCTGACGAAAATCAAGGGCCAAAATCGCTGCCTGCAACAGGGCCTCGGGGTCGTCGCCATGGACATGGAAGATGGGTGCCATGAGCATTTTGGCAATGTCGGTCGGGTAACAGGTAGAGCGCGAATCGGCAGGCAGGGTGGTAAAGCCGATCTGGTTGTTGATCACCACGTGCAAGGTGCCGCCGGTGGTGTAGCCTTCCAGAACCGCAAGATTCAGGGTCTCAGCCACAACTCCCTGGCCGGCAAAGGCGGAGTCGCCGTGAATGAGCAGAGGCAGCACCTGTTTGAAACCCTCGGGGCCAATGGCATCCTGGCGGGCGCGGCACTTGCCTTCGACCACCGGATTAACCGCTTCAAGGTGGCTGGGGTTAGATGCCATGGAAATATGCAGGCGGCTGCCGTCAGAAAATTCACGATCAGCGGAATAGCCCTTGTGGTATTTGACATCGCCCTCGCCGACCACCTGATATTCGCTGTTGTCTTTGAATTCGGTAAAAATATTTTCCAGGGGTTTGGCGAAAATATTGGCCAGGACATTTAGTCGGCCGCGATGAGCCATGCCGATGACAATGTCACGCAGGCCGCGACGGGTGCCGCGCAGAATCAGGTGTTCGAGCAGGGCAATGACCGATTCACCGCCTTCGAGGGAAAAGCGTTTTTGCCCGAGAAACTTTTTGTGCAGAAAACCCTCAAAGCTGGTGGCCTGCTGCAATTTACGAAATATCGCCAGCTGAGCCTCGACATTCAAATGCGGGTTGTTGCGGCGACTCTCCATGCGTTCTTGCAACCACTGGCGTTCGGCCGGAATGGGGATGTGCATATATTCAACCCCGATGGAACGACAGTAGGTTTGCTGCAAAATTTCTATAATTTGCCCAAGTTTGGCCCGGGGCAGAAGAAAATCATCCGGGGCGAATTCGCAATTAAGGTCGCTGTTTTTAAGGCCGAAGACTTCCAGGCGTAGCTGCGGATGATCAAAGGTGCAGGGGGATAAAGGATCGACACAGGCAAGAAGATGGCCAATTTCACGGTAACGACGAATCAGGGTTTGCACCGCCGCCGGACGCCGATCCTGATTATCACCGCCGCCTGAAATATTTTCGTCCTGCTGCCCCATTTCATAGCCGGCAAAAAACGCCTGCCAGTCCGCAGGCAGCTGCGCAGGGTTTTCTTGCCAAAGTTTGTACTGGGCATCGATCCACTGGGGACCAAGATTATGCGCAAAGCTCATGCGAGGCTCCAACAGCAAAATAAAACACAAAAATGAGAACAAAAATTCGAGGTGGTCGGTAACTGTTCAGTATGGGCGAGCCAGAGTCCGGAACCCCCATGCCAAGTTCACCCCGGACTTTTTCAGCTGAATAGCGACCGTGGTCGTTGTTTTCCCGCCCAGGCCTTCGAAGTATAAAGCATCGACCCCGCGACCGCAATCGGACTCGGACGCCAGGCAGGAAGGAATAACATTAAAAGAAATCCATTTTTTCTTGACTCGGTCGCTTTGGTGATGTTAGAAAAAATCCTGTTGCGTGTTGTTCAATTGCAACGCTGCTATCCCCAGACCAGCAGAAAGGAAGCGATTATGCAGATAAATACCGCGACCACGCTTGCCTCGCAAGAAATGGGCAACAACAAAGCCCAGAGCGGCCTCGATCTTCTCACCCGCACTCTGGCCAAAGCCGAACCGGGGGAGCAGTTGATGAAACCGGTCGAAGAAAACAGCCGCGCCGCGATGTTACGCGACTTCGGCAAGGGCCAGAATATCGACATCAAGGTCTGACGGCATCAATTCAAATTCTGTAAATTTTCGCCTCCTTTGCCGGTTGAGCAGAGGGGGCGTTTTATTTGTGATAATCACCAACGAGCGTGAGGCTGGTTCGTGAATTCAATCCGTGAGAATGTTTGTCACCCCGGCCACGTTTGTTGATTTTGCCGCCGCTGGTTTTGTCAGTGGCCGTGCCGAATGTGACCTTGAGCAACACGCGTTGCTTAGAAATCCTTCCCCTGTCGATACGTAACTATTCACCTGTCCACCCCCTGGTCGTCATCCCCGAGTGGTCGTGTCGGGCGACCAGATGTTCAACCCTGAAAGCCTGGAATTTGGCTAACATCCTGGCGCGCGATTTTCGCGGCTGAAAACCGCTCCCACAAAAAGTACTGAACAGTGACGTCGATAAAACCCCGAATATGCTGGAACCGCTCTTTTTCACTGACGGGGGTGTCGGGCGTTGTGACATCAGGGCCAGGGTTTTTCACCCCATTTAGCGTCGAGCAGACCAACGACCGCGGCTTCGGCGAACCCGGGGAGGGGGGGGGCATGAACCGGTACGAAAGAGGAAGAAAAATATAATGTTTCATTTGGTGTTTCTTTTGCAGCAAGGTTTCATTGTCGGTATCCAATCGCGTTTCATGGCGGCCTTGGGCTCGCCATGGTGAAGAATTCCATGATTCCTTATGGTGGTTATGTGGTATTTATGTGACATTATGATAAAAAAGAAACATAATGTTTGCGCCATTGTTATGTGAGGAGGGCTAAGGTGAATACAATGTGGTTTTTATCCCTGATTAACCCTACGTCCTGGGGGCGAGGGTCGGATGTTCCCCCTGACCCGAACCAGGATAAATTGATCGATTATCTGCCGGCCGGCATTGCTTTGGTGGATAAAGATCACCGGATTATCCGGGTGAATAAGATGATGAGTCAAATGTTGAAGCGCTCGGCGGACGATCTGGAGGGGTCTTTTTGTTACCAACAGTTTGCAAAAGGCGCAGGGGTCTGTGTCCATTGCCCCGGTCTTTTGTCGGCGGGCGAGAGTCAGACCCCGCAATTTGAAACCCAATGGTTGCGGGACGACGGCAGCAGTATTTGTACGCGCTTGACCGCCGTGGCTTTGCGTGATGCTCAGGGCGAAATTTCCGGTTTTATTAAAATGGCCGAAGATATTACTGCGTATAAATTGTTGCAGCAAGAGTTGACTGCCAGTGAAGCCCGCTACCGGGCGCTCTTCGAAAAATCGGGTGATCACCTCTTTGTGATGCGGCTGGATCCGGAACGGGGGCCGGTGATTACAGATGCCAACGAGGCGGCCTTTACCAGCCACGGGTACAGCCGCGAAGAACTCATCGGTAAACCCATCTCTTTTCTTGATAGCGAAGCAGCGCGGGGGGAAATTTCTGAACGCAGCATAAAACTGCAGAATCCCGGCGATCACTTGCTTTTTGAATCGGAACACCGGTGTAAAGATGGCCGCTTGATGCAGGTTGAAGTTTCGGCAACCCTGGTGCAAATTGGCGAGGCTGCGCCCTTTCTTCTGTGTGTTGAGCGCGACATCAGCGCCCGCAAACGTGCTGAAGCTGAGAACCTGCGCCTGGAAAGGCAATTGCTCCAGGCCGAAAAAATGAAAGCCCTCGGCCAGTTGACCGGTGGCATTGCCCACGATTTTAATAATCAGTTAACCGCCATACTCGGTTTTACCGAACTGCTTGAAGCGGGAGTGACCGAACCGAATCTCAAGGGCTATGTCGAAAATATTCGCCGGTCGGCTCAGGGTTCAGCGGATTTGATTGCACAGTTAATGAGCTTCAGTCGCAAGGAACATCCGACTTTTGTGCTGGTGGATATGCATCGCGTTATTCGCGATGTTGCCATATTACTCAAGCACAGCCTTAATAAGAAAATTGGCGTGATTCAGCAGTTAACCGCACCGGATGCTGAGGTGCGCGGTGATGCAATTCAATTGCAGAATGCCCTGCTCAACATTGCAATTAATGCCCGCGATGCCATGACGGAAGGGGGCGAATTAGGGTTTGAAACCTTGCACTGTGCTCCACCACCGCATTTTAGCGCCGAGCAGGTTGCGGGGTTGGGGGCGCGCTGTTTGTGCATTCGGATTCAGGATAACGGCTGCGGGATTGACGCCGAGACCAAGGCACGCATTTTTGAGCCGTTTTTTACCACCAAAAAGGCCGGCAAGGGCACGGGCATGGGGCTGGCCAGTGTTTATGGCGCGGTGATGGCCCACCAGGGACAGATCGAAGTGGAAAGCACCCTCGGCGTTGGTACCAGCTTCAACCTTTATCTGCCCCTGGCCGTAACGGCTGCGCGGGCGTGAACTCCCGCCTCCCGTTTCACGCCTGAGGTCTAACCCCCAGGATATGGCAAATGGCGTAGGTCAGGTCGGCGCGGTTCAGGGTGTAGAAATGAAAGGCGTCGACGCCGTTGGCGTAAAGCGCACGACACTTTTCGGCGGCGACCGTGGCGGCCACCAGATTGCGGGTTTCCGGGTCGTTATCCAGGCCGCGAAAGAGTTCCGCCATCCAGTTTGGAACTGAGGCCCCGCAGGTGTGGGCAAAGTCCGTCACCCGCTCAAAATTGGTCACCGGTAGAATTCCCGGCACAATCGGCACCCAAATTCCTGCGGCGCGGGCGCGGTCGCGAAAGCGCAGAAATACCTCATCATCAAAGAAAAACTGGGTCATCGCCCGATTTGCCCCGGCATCGATCTTGCGCTTCAAGTTGTCGAGATCGGCTTCCAGCGAGAGGGCTTGTGGGTGTCCTTCCGGGTAAGCCGCGACGCTGATTTCAAAATCGGCCACCTTTTTCAGCCCCGCAACCAGATCAGCCGCGTAGGCATAGCCCTCAGCATGGGGACAATACGTCTGTTGCCCTTCGGCCGGGTCGCCGCGCAGGGCGACAATGTGCCGAACGCCTTCATCCCAATACTGGCGGGCAATATCATCAATTTCCCCGCGACTGGCATCAACGCAGGTGAGATGCGCCGCCGGTTCGAGGTGGGTTTCACGCCGCAAACGCGCAACGGTGGCGTGGGTGCGTTCGCGCGTGGTGCCGCCAGCGCCGTAGGTCACCGAAACATAGCTCGGGTTCAAAGGCTCCAGGCGCTTAATTGCCCGCCATAAAGTTTCTTCCGCCTTGGCGGTTTTTGGCGGAAAAAATTCAAAAGACACTTCGACATTTTTGGGCAGGGGCGAAGCCACGGTGGGATAAATAATGGCTTTGGTTTGGCCGGGGGAGGTTCGCTGTTGATCGTTCACGATACGTAACTGTCCTTGGTTGTGTTGTGCCGATGATTCGGTAATTTCTGTCGCGTAATTCGCGCCAAACTAACATCTCTGCCGCTGTTTTTGCCAGTGCTAATTTCTCTCATTTTTTTTGGGTCACCTCAGCATCCGGCCCCATCAGTTTACGCGTTCGCGGCGGTAAAGAGCCTTTATTGGCACTGAAAATTTGAGTTTTGCGGACAATCAGTGCTCATCTGATTTT
>JAACTI010000280.1 GCA_009993495.1 Deltaproteobacteria bacterium
CCATAGCTGCAATGGCGGCGGCCGCATGATCCTGGGTCGAAAAAATATTGCACGAGGCCCAGCGTACTTCGGCCCCCAGGGCCACCAGGGTTTCGATCAGCACCGCTGTTTGAATGGTCATGTGCAGTGAACCGGTAATGCGCGCCCCGGCCAAAGGTTTCTGGGCGCCGAATTCTTCACGCAATGCCATCAGACCAGGCATTTCCACTTCGGCCAGTTCAATTTCGCGTCGACCAAAATCGGCCTGTTTGAGATCTTTGACTTTGTAATCAGTCATCTTGATTCATGCTCCTTGTGAAAAGATTCCCCCTCAGGGGTAGGAATGAGAAAAAACTCAGTTCTCCGCCGGATGATGTTTGCTGAGGGCGGCGTTCGAAGGTTCGGTAAATACCAGCCATATCCAGGTAGAGTAAAACCACAGCCACAGCAGTCCGGTTGTCAGCAGCCGCCCCACGGGATTGTCGGTCAGCACATTGAACAGGGGTTCAAACAGCCGCAGCCAGCGCAGCCGTCCCTGGCCGACAGCTAATCCTTGTCGATAAGACCGTCGGGCGTCAAGGGCAAAGGCCAGTTGCCAGGCATGGCCACGCACATAGCTGCCGCTGCGATACCAGATTTTCAGACGCTGGGCCAAGGGTTGACGTCTGATGCTGCGGACAAACTGACGAAAAAATGGCCGCAAAGGTAAACGCGAACAGCTGCCTTGTTGCCGATAAACCGCAAGCGCATCGCCAAAGAAATCTTCCCAGCCAATGCTGCGGAAGCACATGATGATGGCATTGAGCAGCTGGCGTTGCCACAGGCCCTCGGCTTCGAAGCGCCGTGCCGAGGTTGAGATTTCGTCGGGCAACAGCAGCCAGCGGCCTTGTTTGCGTAAACGTTCAGCAAAATCCGTATCTTCCATCACCGGCAGATCTTCGCGAAACTGACCAATCTGCGCAAAGATTTCGCGGCGCAGGAGAAAGCCCTGATCGCCATGAATACATTCGTTTCGTGGTAAGCGCGCCTTCCATTCATAGTAATAATAGCCCGCATGGGGGCTTGATTGTTGACGGCGAAACACCAAGGCAAAGCGTCCGGCGACCGGGCGACAACCGAAATCGGCAAGTTTGTTCAGGGCGCGCCGCAGAGCGCGTGGGTTGAAAAAACGACTGTCGACGTGCAGCAGCAGCAAGCTGTCGGCTTTTGCTGCGGCAATGCCACGATTCAACTGCCGACCCCGGCCACGCTCGCCCTGAACCAAACGCAGGGGAAAAGGGCAAAAGCGAGCATAGTCGGCCACGACCTGCGCCAGGGTATCCTTGGAACCGCCATCACTGATAACGACTTCAAAACTGACATCTTGTTGGCGTAAAAGATCGGTCAGCAAACAGCGAATCTGCTGTTCTTCATTGAGAACCGGGACAATGATGGATAATTCGAGACTGTGAGTTTTCATGATAAAAATCAGTAAAGACCTAAAAATGACTTCACATTGGGGAACTGCTGGCTTAGAATGACACGTTTTTTGTGCTTCGGGCTGCACTTAAGCAGTCCGGACAATACCTTTTTCACTATCCTGTATCAAGGGGAATGCCATGAGCGAAATTATTGATGTTTATGCCCGCGAGATTCTTGACTCGCGCGGTAACCCGACGGTTGAAGTTGAAGTTGCTCTTGAAAGCGGCATCTTGGGGCGCGCCGCCGTGCCCAGCGGAGCTTCGACCGGTCAGCGTGAAGCGCTGGAAATGCGTGATGGCGACAAGACCCGCTATCTGGGCAAGGGAGTTTTAAAGGCAGTTGGCCATGTCAACGACATCATTGCCGCCGAACTGATTGGCCTGGAAGCCAGCGATCAGGTCGGCATCGATCGTCTGATGATCAACCTGGATGGCACCGATTTCAAAAGCAAGCTCGGCGCCAATGCTCTGCTGGGTGTCTCCATGGCTTGCGCCAAAGCAGCAGCCGAGGAAGCGGGTTTGCCCCTTTATCAATATCTGGGGGGTGCCAACGCTAAAGAATTACCCTTGCCGATGATGAATATTCTCAATGGCGGCGAGCATGCCGATAACAATGTCGATATTCAGGAGTTTATGATCATGCCGGCGGGGGCGGCAAATTTCAAAGAAGCCCTGCGCATGGGGGCCGAAATTTTTCACGCACTGAAAAAAGTTCTCAAGGACAAAGGCTATAACACCTCCGTCGGCGACGAAGGCGGTTTTGCGCCGAATCTGTCCAGCAACGAAGAGGCCTTGCAAGTCATTATGGAAGCGATCAAGGCGGCTGGTTACAAACCGGGCGAAGATGTGCTGCTGGCCCTGGATGTCGCCGCCTCCGAACTGTACGCCGATGGCCAGTACACCTTTGCCAACGAGCAGCAGCCTAAAAAAAGCGCAGCGGAGGTGGTGGCTTTTTACGAGGATCTGGTGGCGCGCTATCCGATTATTTCCATTGAAGATGGTCTGGCCGAAAACGATTGGGATGGCTGGAAATTGCTGACCGAAAAGCTGGGCAAGAAAATTCAGATTGTCGGCGACGACTTGTTTGTCACCAATACCAAAATTTTGCAAGAAGGTATTCAGAAGGGTATTGCCAATTCGATTCTCATTAAACTGAATCAGATCGGCACCATCACCGAAACCCTCGAAGCTATTGAAATGGCGAAACGCGCTGGTTACACTGCCGTGGTTTCCCATCGCAGCGGCGAAACCGAAGACACCACTATCGCCGACCTGGCCGTCGCCACCAATTGCGGTCAGATTAAAACCGGTTCCCTGTGTCGGACCGACCGGGTGTGCAAATATAACCAGTTGCTGCGCATTGAAGATGAGCTTGATGATGTGGCCGTTTTTGCCGGGCACCAGGTTTTCTACAACCTGCGTTAAGATACCGGTTTTTGCAACAAAACCCGACAGGCAGGGCGGTCAGCACGACGTCCTGCCTGTTTTTTTGTCCCTGGGGAGTTGATGTCGGGGGGGGGATGACGCAGAATGGAACCTGATGCAGACCAACAAAAAAAGGGCTGAAACCTGAAATTTCACCACGAATGAACTCGAATCCACACGAATGACAAGCTAAAATCGATTAGCGCCCATTCGCGTCATTCGCGGTTCCAAAAAGGTTTTCGCGGTTTTTCTTAGCCGTTTTGTAGCTTGGTACGAGGTGTTTTTTAGACAACAAAGGGGCACATATGAAACTTTTGCGTACATTTACCCTGTACTTTATCTTGCTGTGGTTGGCGGGCTGCGCGGTCAATCCGGTCACCGGTAAAAATGAACTCAGCCTGGTCAGCGAACAGCAGGAACTGGCCATTGGCGCTCAGCAGTATGATCCGGCACGCCAATCCCAGGGTGGTGACTATAACGCCGACCCCGCACTTGCCGCCTACGTCAGCGAGGTTGGACAAAAGCTTGCCAGGGTCAGTGATCGTAAACTCCCCTACGAATTTAAAGTCCTCAACAATTCCGTTCCCAACGCCTGGGCCTTGCCCGGAGGCAAGATCAGCATCAATCGGGGATTGCTGACCGAGCTGAAAAGTGAAGCCGAACTCGCCGCGGTTCTGGGTCACGAAATTGTTCACGCCGCCGCTCGTCATGGCGCCCAAAGCATGTCCAAGAGCATGCTGCTGCAAGTCGGGGTTGCCGGGGCGGCTATTGCCACCCAGGGCACTAACTACGCCGATCTGGCCCAGATGGGTGTCGGTGTCGGTGCCCAGTTGATTTCGCAGAAATACGGGCGCGATGCCGAGCGTGAATCCGATCATTACGGCATGATCTACATGGCGCGGGCCGGTTACGACCCCCAGGGTGCCGTTGACTTGCAGCGCACCTTTGTTCAATTGTCAGAAGGCCAAAAATCCGACTGGCTCAATGGCCTGTTCGCCAGCCACCCCCCCTCACCGGAACGGGTCGAAAATAATCAGCAAATGCTTGCCAAACTCCCTGCGGGGGGTGAACTGGGGGTTGAGCGCTATCGCCAGAAAACCGCCCATTTAAGACAGACCCAGGCCGCCTATGCGGCCTATGATCAGGGGCGGGCTGCCCTGTCCAAAGACGATCTTGCCGGGGCGCGGCAACGGGCGCAGCAAGCCATTGCCGCAGAGCCTAAAGAAGCCCTGTTTTACGGTTTGCTTGGCGATGTTGAACAGAAAAATCAGCAACTGCAGGCGGCCCTTGCTCAATA
>JAACTI010000281.1:0-294 GCA_009993495.1 Deltaproteobacteria bacterium
TGATTGGCGGAGCTGCCGCCAATCTGATTGTCGGCATGGACTGGTCACTGACACTGTTGTTCGGCGCACTGGTTGCTGTCGGCGGCCCCACAGTAATCATGCCCATCGTTCGCCAGATGCGACTGGGTCGCAATATCTCGCATGTGCTGACTGCCGAAGCCATGTTGATCGATGTCATCGGCGCTATTCTGGCTATCGTATTTCTACAGGTAGCACTGACCCTGAATCTCTCCGGTATGGATATCGCCGAGGCCCTGTTTTACAAGGTTGCTATCGGCATCACTCTGGGGCTTG
>JAACTI010000281.1:334-3357 GCA_009993495.1 Deltaproteobacteria bacterium
CGGGCTGGTCGGGCTGGTGGCCGGGGTCTGGTTGGGGATTAAAGGACTGGCTCAGGGGGTTGATCTGGGTGGCAGCCACAGGCAGACCGGGGGCAGCGGTCTGTGGGTGCCCCTGAGTTTTGTGCTGTTGTTGGGTTTTGTGCTTTGGCCGCCGGGGTTTTTACTGGTGTCAAGTCGCGGTAGTGCCACCCAGGCGGCGCCGGTTTTGTGGGCGCTGGGCATAGGTTTACTGCTGGGGGCTTTGGCCCAGCGCAGCCGTTTCTGTATTACCGGTTCTATTCGGGATAGCCTGCTCATGGGGTATCGCGCCCCCTTGCTGTGGGGACTGGTCGCCTTCATCCTTGGTGGCTTGGTTACCAGCCTGGCGACGGGCCAGTTTCAGCCCGGCTACTATGGCCAGCCCGGTGCCCATACGGATATACTCTGGAGTTTTCTTGGCATGCTGCTGGTCGGGTTGATCGCGGTGCTGATTGGTGGTTGTCCCTTTCGTCAGTTGATTAAAGCGGGGGAGGGCGATGCCGATGCCGGGCTGGTGGTTTTGGGCATGCTGCTGGGCGGCGGCTTGGTTCAATCCTGGCAAATTGCAGCAACTTCGGCGGGCGTCAGTCTGTACGGTAAGATTGCGGTACTGACAGGTTTGATTTTTGTGCTGGTTAATATGCTGCTGCATCGCGAGACTCTTAGTGCCTGATTTAGTCAAGAGGCATTTCGGGCTCTGAATTAGTTACCTCGCGATCAAAGGAGAACTTTTGAAAACTTTACAACGTAATCCCGATATTGTCTGGCGGGTCGAAAAACGTCGCCAACAGGCGGTTTTGGATCGGCTGAAGGCGGGTGAGGATATCAGCGAAGAGGGCACGGTGATTTTGCTGCTGTCGGGGATGATGCACCAGCTGAATTTGCTCGGTGGTCACATCTGGATCCTGTGTGACGGTCAACGGACTTTGGCGGCCATCGTTGATATCCTGCACCAGGAGTTCGCGGTTGAACGCGCCGAATTGGAGGCCGATGTCCAGGAGTTTGTCGACGATCTTCTTCAGAGGGGCTGGTTGAATTATGCAAAATCCACTGACTGAACAATTTTCCGCGCCCCTGACCTTTAACTGGACCCTGTCGTATCGCTGCAATTTTGTTTGCAGCCATTGTTACAGCCGCGACGAGCAATGTGCCGAACTGTCGACCGCAGAATTGAAGCAGATTGTCGACCGCTTGGTCGTCCATCAGGTGCCCTTCATCAATTTTGGGGGTGGCGAACCCTTGCTCTGTGACCATCTGTTCGAAATCGCCCAGTATGCGCGGGATAAGGGGCTGAATGTTTCCATGAATACCAATGGCTGGTTGCTTGATGAAACCGCAGCCGGCCGGATTAAGGACGCCGGTTTTCGTAGCGTTGGGCTGAGCATCGACAGCGCCGAAGCGGCACTGCACGATGATTTCCGTAACCAGCCCGGTTCCTGGCACAAGGCGGTGGCGGCTCTCGACGCCCTCACCCAGGCGGGCGTGCGCAGCACCATGAGTTCGGTGATTTCGCGGATCAATTATCGCAATTTTCACCAATTGCTCGATCTGGCGCGCCAACACAAGGTGTCGCAGGTCTATCTGCACAACTTCAAATGCAGTGGTCGGGGTTTCAAAAATCGGGAAGATCTCGATTTGAATCCGCAGGAGTGGAAAGATTTTTATCTTGAGGCCTTGCAGGTCAAAGAAACCACGAAAGATCTCCTGCTTTCCTTTGATGATCCGGTGATTGCTTCTTTGCCGGGTTATGTCGACAACTCTCTGGTCAAAGGTAGCAGTTGTGGCAAGTTGTCCCTGCATTTGCGCCCCAACGGGGATATGACGCCCTGCGGTTTCATTCCCTTGGTGGTGGGTAATATTCTGCGCGACGATTTTGAGGAAGTGTGGTATAACTCGCCGATTTTAAACAAAATGCGCAACAAAGAAGCCAAGGGCAAGTGTCAGGGCTGTGGGGCCTATGAAGAGTGTCTGGGGGGCTGTACCGCCCGCGCTTTTGCCACGACCGGCGACCTGAGTCAGCCCGATCCTCATTGTTGGAAATAACCGGTTTCACCCGCGTCCGCCGAATGGTTCTGCTGACGCCCCTTGAACAGACAGGAGATACCCCATGAAGAAGTACATGAAGCCCCGGATTATTGGTTCATCCAACGTTCATCCCTGCTGATGAAGCAAGAGGGGAGCAGCGATCTGCTCCCCTCTTGCCCCTCTACGACCCTGCAACGGAATGACATTATGGCCCTTGATTTACTCGATGCGCCCCTGCGCATGACTTGGGATCTCTGCCCAGCGGGGCAGGCAAAAATGCCCACTGAGAAAATCCTTGCTTGTGGTGATGCCCTGGTTGACGCGGGTCTTTTTTCATTGATTCTGGAAGAGCATCCTCTGCTTTTCCCGGCGCTGGACTCTTTACTCGATCTTTTGCAGCAGGCGGGTATTCAGACGGCCCTGGTTGTCGGGGGTTTTCCTGCCGAAGGAATGCGCCTGGCAAGATTGAAGCGGCGTTTTCCCCTGCTGGTCGACGCGGCGCCCTGGCTGAAGGTACCCCAGGGGTTGCAGGCCTTGTCGCGACAACTTGAACAACTGCTCGAAGCCGATTGGCCGCTGTCCCTGCTTTGGGTTCCGGCCAGGGGCCATCTGAAGCTTCTGCCCGCTCTGGTGGAACTCTGTCAGCGCCTCAAGCTGCCGCGGCTTAAGTTGCCAAACCACAAAAGGAATATGCGTGCTGAAGCCTCCGTAGCGCCGGATCTTTTGGGCCCGGAAGATCTGTTTGCTTTGCAGGAACAGCTGAAGAAGAAACCGCTGCCCCTTGGCATCACCAGCCTGGAAGTTCATGATCTGTTTCTGTGGGAATTGCTGTTCCCCCAGGGGGGTGGTCAGCGCAGCGAATATGGGGGGTGTCAGGCGGGCAACAGCATCGGCCACTTAACTGCGGCGGGTGAGGTTTGGCCCTGCTCCTCCTGGCCGCAGGTGTTGGGCCATCTGCCCGCAGAAAATTTACTGGATAT
>JAACTI010000032.1 GCA_009993495.1 Deltaproteobacteria bacterium
TCAAGGGTCATTTTCGCCTTCCTCGGCGGACGCCCTTTCCATGGGAGTCACAAGCCTGCCTGTCTGGGGCGCTGAAGAGTTACAATCACGGCGACATTGCTTAAAATGGGATCTGGCTTTTTTAGGTCTTTTTTTCCGACTTCTTTTCCAGGGCATCGAAAATCATTGCAAGTACCGCCTTTTGCTTGGCCTCATGCTTGTTGAGCACCGCCAGGCATTGGCCCAGGGGAATTTGCTTATGCAGATAGTCGGCTTCGCGGGCGGAGAGCACGATGATCTGACTCCGGTGTAATCCCCGCGCGATAGCATAGGCGATCAGTTTGGTGCCATCAAGTTTGGGCATTTCCAGATCGACCAGCAATAGATCGAGATCCGGCGTAATCTGGCGGAGACTCTGGACAGAATTGTTGCAGGTGAACACGCTTAAATTGGGCCAGCCTTCACCAATTTGTTGGGTGATAAGTTTTAAAAACAAAGGGTCGTCGTCGATAATCAGCACTTTGTGCATCTCTTCGCCCTCCCGCTTTACAAGTTTAGCTTATTTTGGGTTTTTTTCGAATTGAAAGCTGTCAAAACTGTCGTGTAGCAGAAAGGCTTGCAATGTGCAATGATCGGTTGACGGATCAAGCGCGGCTCTGGTTTAATTGCGCATAGGCTCTCGGGTTAAAAACAGGAGGTTTTGTGGCTAAACAGAAGGCCAATTGCAAGCTGGGCATGGATAAAGCGGTTAAAATTCGTCGCCTGATTGCCAAAAAGATGGAGACCGCCTGGCTCAGCATCCCCCATTTTCATGTGACCATGGTGGTGGATATGACCGATGTTATCCGCTTGCGCGCTGATCTGGGGCTGACAATTAACGACTTTATCCTTGGGGCTGCGGCCCATGCTCTGCGGGAACATCCCTGGGTTAATAGTGTTTGGAATGGCGAGCAGGGGGCCGAAATTGCTGAGATTGGTTTGGCCATGGCGGTCGCTACCGATTGTGGGCTTTATTATCCGGTGATAAAAAACTGTCAAAATCTTACGCTCAAACAAATCAGTCAAGCTGCCCGCAAACTGGCCGCTAAGGCCCACCAGGGATGCCTGACAGATGCTGAACGTGGCGATGCAACTTTTACTGTCACCAACATGGGCATGCTGGGGGTTGAATCTTTTGCGGCTATTATTACTCCGCCCCAGGCAGCCGTGCTGTCCGTTGGGACAGTTAAGGGCGAAGTGGTGGTCGATGAACAGGGCGAGCCCGGGGTTGCTCCTCTTATGCGTATGACCCTGGGGGCCGACCATCGCTTACTTGATGGTGCCGATGCCGCCGATTTTCTGGCAACGATAAAATCTTACCTCGAAGCGCCGGTGATGCTGGCCACGCCCTCTTAATAACCAGTTATTTTGTTTGCAGTTTCCTGAAAAAGGGAGGCCACCAGGCCTCCCTTTTTCAGGAACAGTGAATCAATGGTGCCGTGGTTCAATAGCCTTTGAGCTTGTCAATATATTCCGGCAGCCACAGGGATATCTGCGGAATGTAGGTGATCATCACCAGGAATATCAGCAAAATTAATAGCCAGGGCAGGGCGGCGCGCATAACCCAGGTGATGCTTTCGCCGGTGATGCCCGCGGTGACAAATAAATTGAGCCCCACCGGCGGCGTGATCATGCCGATTTCCATGTTGACGACCATGATAATGCCCAGGTGAATCGGATCGATACCCAGTTTGACGGCGATGGGGAACAGAATCGGCGCCATGATCAGCAGAATCGCTGAAGGTTCCATGAAGTTGCCGGCCGCCAGCAGCAGCAGGTTGACCACGATGAGAAAACCCCAGGATGGCAAGCCCCAGCCGACGATGATTTCGGCAATGTGGTGGGGAATGCGTTCAGTGGTCAGCACGTGAGCAAAGAGCATGGCGTTGCCGATGATAAAGAGTAGCATGATGGACACTTTGGCCGAATCGAGCAGTACCTTTTTGGTGTCTTTATGCACCAGGGATAAGGGAAAGGCCTTGACGGTCAGCCACAGGTTGCGTACGACCATTTTGGGCAGGCCATCACCCTTTTCGGCCCAGACGACACCTTTGAGCGGCCCCATATCGCGATAAATAAAAATCGCAATAATAAAGGCGTAAACTGCGGAAATGGCCGCAGCCTCAGTTGGGCTGCAAATGCCGCCGTAAATCGAACCAAGAACGATGACGATCAGCATCAACCCCCAACTGGCGTTGAAACTGGAGTGCAGCAGGCTTTTAAAACCCACCCAGGGTTGGGCGGGTAATTTTTTGATGCGGGCGACAATGTAGATAACGACCATCAGCAGGCCGCCCATCATGATGCCGGGAATAAAACCCGCCATAAACAGGCGTGCCGCCGATTCTTCGGTGGCGGCCGCATACACCAGCATGACGATGGATGGCGGAATCAGGATACCCAGAGTCCCCGCATTGGTAATCACTCCGGCGGCCATTTGTTTGGGGTAGCCCGCCTGAATCATGCCGGCAATAACGATAGAGCCGATGGCGGCGACGGTGGCCGGCGAAGACCCCGACACGGCGGCAAAAATCATGCAGGCCAAAACCGAGGCCATGGCCAGGCCGCCACGAATCCAGCCGACGCAATCAACGGCAAAGTTGATAATGCGTGCCGCGACCCCACCGGTGGACAGAAAAGTTGAGGACAGAATGAAAAAGGGGATGGCCAGCAGGGTGTAATGTGCTGACTGCGATTCCAGTAGTTTTAAAGCAATGGATGCCAGGGAATCATGGGAAAACAGCAAAATGGTGGTAATGCTCGACAGCCCCAGAGCGAAGGCGATGGGCATGCCGGTCAGCAGGCAGATCAGCAAAAATAGAAAAAGCGCGGCAGTGGTCATGCTGATTTACCTCCCAGGGCAGCTTTGGTCTCTTCCGCCAGATGCATGCTCTCTTTGGCTTCGTCGGCCAAAGTGAAGCCTTCTGATTTACCGGTGAACGTGCCCCAGAGCAGTATTGCGAGTCGCATAGCTATTAAAATCATGCCGATGAGTAAAATACTGTGGGCCACCCATTTCTGAATGGGCATATCGTCCAGTTCAATGCCGATTTGATACATTTTTGCCAGATACACCCACGAACCCTTGGCGAAAAGGCCGGTGTAAAACAGACAGGCGGCAATTGCCATTCCGCTGACAATTCTACGCACTTGCGGTGGAAGTATCTTAACCAAGGCGTCGACCCCGATATGCGAACCGACCTTGATTCCGTAAGACACCCCGAAAAGAACCATCCAGGCCGAGAGATGCAGGGTCAATTCCTGCGCCCACATCAGCCCGACACCAAAGCCGAAGCGCAGCACCACTTCAACAAAAACCAGAAGTGTCATTGTCGCTAACAAAAGCGCGATAATTGTTTCTTCCAGATTGTTAATTATCCTGCCGAACATAGCGAATCCTCAGGTGAAATATTATTGACCTATCACGATGAAGGCGGGCTCCGTGAAGAGCCCGCAAATAACAGTTATGTCGATTTAATTGTTTGAAGCGACTGCGGCATCAATTTTTTCTTGACCAATTTTGCCGGCAAACTTGGACCACACCGGTTTCATGGCATCAATCCACAGCTTGCGCTCGGCCTTGGTCAGTTTGATAATTTCTGAACGATTTGAATCAATAATTTTTTGACGGTCTGCCTCGGCTTTTTTCGCCGAGACGTCGTTACCGAAGGCAATCGCATCTTCCAGAGCTTTTTTGACCTGCGGACGAATGTCGTCAGGCAGGCCCATCCAGAATTCGGTCGAGGTTACGACCAGGTAATCCAGGACACCATGATCGGTTTCGGTGATGTAGGGTTGAACTTCGTAGAATTTTTTCGAATAAATATTCGACCAGGTATTTTCCTGACCATCAATCGCTTTGGTCTGGAGCAGAGTGAAAACCTCGGAGAAGGGTTTTTTCAGGGGCATGGCACCAACCGCCTCGTACTGGGCCGCCAAAACATCGGAGGTCATAATGCGAAACTTCTTGTTTTTGGCGTCGGCCGGTACGCGCAGAGGCGAATTGGCCGAAATCTGTTTCATCCCATTATGGAGATAACCCAGGCCGATATAGCCCTTTTTTTTCATCGACATCAGCATTTCCTGACCCACCGGACCTTGCTGAAACTTTTCGACTGCGGCCATATCGTCAAACAGGAAGGGCAGGTCGAAAATTTGCAGCGAAGGGGTGTATTTTTCAAATTTTGACAGGGCCGGTGCCGCGAGCTGAACATCGCCCAGGGCCATGGCTTCGAGAACCTTGTCGTCGCCAAAGAGCTGCGAATTGGGGAAGACTTCGACGGCGACTTTGCCGGCGAGACGTTCGTCGATCAGCTGCTTGAACTTGTTGGCCATTTGACCTTTAGGGGTGTTTTCGGCAACAACGTGAGAAAATTTGATGAGGATGGGGGCTGACATGGCGATTGAGGCAGAAGCGACCAGCGCAACGGCAACAACCAAACTAACCAGAAATACCTTGCTTTTTAACATTGTTTCTCTCCTTGTACGTGAAGGGTGAGTAGCTGTTGCCCATACGGCAACCCTTTGCAGTCTTCTGCCAAAATTGAGCAGAAGACCTACGGTTGTGATTCTCGTCCTAAAAGGCGTAAAGCGTCAATTCTCGCGGATTCAGGCGTCTGGCGAATCACCAGGGCTTTACGCCATGTCTGGCGTTGTGCCCTGGTGAGCGGGTAAATATACCGGGGCTGAGAGGCCGTCAGTCGCTTCAAACTCGCCGCCCTGGCCTGACTTGCCAGTTCGCGGCTATAGAGGGCCGCATCGCGAATGGCTCCTTGCACAATGACCTTCATCTCTTCTGACACCCCGGCCCAGAAGTTTTGATTACTGAGCAACAGCTGGGTTTCAACCGCATGGTTGCTGAGGGTCAGGTGTGCCGGCAGAAACTGAGCCGCTGCGATTTGGGACAGGGTCAATTCGAAACCGTTGAGCCCCTCGTCGCCCCCTGGTTGTAAATGATCAAGGTGGCGAATTTCTGCACCAAGATTTTCCAGACCTTTGCTGCTGGCTGTTGGTTTTTGACTGCCCAAAACCTTCCCGGTAACATCCTGCGGCGTCAGCAGGGGAACATCGGCTATGAGTTGACGAAACCCCTGATCCCACAGAGACAGGGCGATAATCCCGTCATGACTCAGATCCTCAAGCAGCCCGGCACCGGCTGGGCTGTCCAGAAAACGGTGGAAATGCGCAACATTATCAAACAGAAAAGGTTGGTCAAATAGCGTCAGGGCCGATTCGGTAGGGGCCAAAAATGCGGCATCAATCAAAACCAACTGGTAGCGGTTGCTCCGCAGATCCTCCAGTGTCTG
Organism: Deltaproteobacteria bacterium; assembly: GCA_009993495.1. Lineage (GTDB taxonomy): Bacteria > Desulfobacterota > Desulfuromonadia > Desulfuromonadales > Geopsychrobacteraceae > Geopsychrobacter. The sequence goes on from JAACTI010000032.1 coordinate 5,325, forward strand.
TTGCCCCGGTGGCGGGGGCGAACCCTGGCTCACTGAAACCCGAATTCGGCCACCTGAACGCTGCTCAAGCAATTTCTTCAGGTATGCGGCCGCGGTTGCACCAAATTCATCGCTGCGCTGGCTGAGAGTAAAGTGAATAAAAATCGGTTCGGCACTGACCGCCAAAGGGCACAGCAGGGAGCCGAGCAGCAGGATAATCAGGCATTTATTCAACACGACATCAACGAAATCACCAGGCGATGGTTTAAAAAATCTGTTTTTTTGTAACGGTTCAGCTCTGCAAAAACAAGAGTCCGAGTCCCCCCCCATACCACGAATTGCAGGCACCCCTACCTGCCTTTCGCTGGCGCCAGCCAGCAACAGATACCCGTTACTTCGATGTTTCGGGCAGCATGCTCCAGGGGACTTATTTATTTTTATAACGATATTTTTAAAAAAAGTTACAGCTTTCTACAGGCAAAGATGATGCCATTTATAGAAAGCTGTTTGTGTTTTATTTAACTGACTGGAATACCGTCTGAAAAAATCATTGTTGTTTTTATGGACGGTCAGATATTACGCACATAAGAAGCGGTTGCTGGCCATGAATGGCCGCTGGTGGCCAAAAATCACCACTTTTGAATTAGTACTCTGCGTAGCTAGAACCGGGTTTTAAGTTTGAACGCGTCTTTTGTTGTGGTCACGGCCTCGGCTGATCTTGACAGCAGCGTCGCGCAATGATGATGATGTGCCTCATCTGTTCTGTGTCTTTAAGGCAGGCTTTTTATGACGTCAAAAACTTTGGTGGTTGAACCTGCGGCCAAGTTAAATTTATGTTTACATGTGCTTGGTCGTCGCGCTGATGGCTATCACGAGCTTGCCATGGCGATGCAACGTATCACCCTGTGGGATCGTCTGGAAATTTCTGTCGAATCGGGGAGGGGGATCAGCCTGAGCACCGCCGGGGGGGAGCTGGATTGTGATGAAAATATTGTCGTCCGGGCCGCTCGACTCTATCTCGAAACCAGCGGCATCGATCGACGAGTTCGTCTTCTGCTGCAAAAAAATATTCCTATTGCTGCCGGTCTGGGTGGCGGATCTGCCGATGCGGCGGCGGTTCTGGAAGCATTAAATCGTTTGTGTGATCATCGGTTGTCTCCGGAGCGGCTGGCGTGTTTGGCGGCGCAACTTGGCGCCGATGTGCCTTTTTTTCTGTTCAAAGATCCGGCCTGGGCTACCGGGATCGGCACTCACCTTGAACCTCTTTCGCCTTTACCCGAGGTCTGGTATCTGCTTTTGAACCCGGGCTTTGCCGTTTCGACTGCCTGGGTTTATCAAAGTTTGCAGTTGACAAAAGGGGGTGAACTGGCTAACCTTCCAAGGTTTTCGGTCAAGACTGTCGCTGAATTGGTCGATTCACTGCACAATGATCTTGAAAGGATCACGGCTGCTCGCTACCCTGAAATCGGCCAGATGAAAAAATTTCTTCTTGAACAGGGGGCAGAGGGGGCGTTGATGTCCGGCAGTGGTGCCAGTGTTTTTGGCATTTTTCTGAGCGAGGCGCAGGCGTGTGCCGCTCAGCGGGCTTTGCCGCCGACTTCGTCTTGGCGTTCTTTTGTTGTCAGACCCTGCGCGCCGGCCGCACCTGGGGCTTGACAGTGCCGCAGTGAACAGGTTAAAAACGCCGCGCTTTTGGGCACAGAAATGCAAATTTTTCTGTGACTGCGTCTTGCCGGGCCGGTGGGGTGGCCAGGCTTTTTTGGCTTTTAATAAATGTAGAGCTGTGATGTTTTGCCGACCCCGGAGTGTTTTAAATGATTAAAATCTTCGCAGGAAATTCCAACGTGCCCCTGGCGCTTGAAATATGTGAGCACCTGTCGGTTGGTCTTGGCAAGGCCAAGGTTAATGCTTTTTCCGATGGCGAAGTTCAGGTTGAAATTGGCGAAAATGTACGCGGTCGCGATGTGTTTGTGGTGCAATCGACCTGCGCCCCCACCAATAATCACCTGATGGAAATGCTGGTAATGGTCGATGCTCTCAAGCGTGCTTCGGCCGCGCGCATCAATGCCGTGGTGCCTTATTTTGGTTACGCACGTCAGGATCGCAAAGTGGCACCGCGCGCCCCGATTACTGCCAAGCTGGTCGCCGATTTGATTTCGGTGGCCGGAGTGGATCGATTGCTGACGGTTGATTTGCATGCCGGACAGATTCAGGGCTTTTTTGATATTCCGGTTGATCATCTCTATGCGGCACCAGTGATTTTGGAAGAGATTCGCCGCAAAAATCTTGAAGATCTGCTTATTGTTTCGCCGGATGCCGGTGGCACCGAGCGTGCGCGGGCCTTCGCCAAGCGACTGAATGCGGGCCTGGCGATTATCGACAAGCGCCGCAGTGGCCCGAATGTTTCCGAAGTTATGCATATTATCGGCGATGTTGCCGACAAAAATTGCGTGATTGTTGATGACATGATCGACACCGCGGGCACCCTGTGTACGGCGGCGGGTGCTCTGGTAAAGGCAGGGGCCTTGTCGGTGTCGGCCTGCGCAACTCACGGGGTCTTGTCTGGCCCGGCGCTGGAACGTATCGCCGCCAGTGATTTACGTGAAGTTGTCATTACCAATAGCATCCCGACCCATGAAAAACTGGAAAAATGTCAACGCCTGCGGTCACTTTCGGTGAGCAAGTTACTGGCTGAAGCTATCCGCAGGATTCATAATGACGAATCAGTCAGTTCACTCTTTGTTTAAACGTGACGCAGTTCCGGAACGCATATCCCTAGAAGTTTACCGCAGCAGAGAAGACGGAGGAAAATAGATGGCAAGTGCAGAATTTAATGTGGCCCTGCGAGAGGCTACCGGCAAGGGTGTCGCACGTAAATTACGTGGTCAAGGGCTGGTTCCCGCAGTCGTTTACGGACAGAATATGGAACCCTGTTGTATCAGTTTTGCGCCCAAAGCGCTTGAAACGGCAATTGCCACTGATGCGGGTTGGAATACCCTGTTGACTCTCCACGGTGCCTCGCCGATCGAAGGGCAGGTTGTCGTACTGAAACATCTTGAGTTGCATCCCTTGCGGCGCAATATGCTCAGTGCGGATTTTCACGCGATTGATCTGAATAAAAAAGTCAGCTTCATGGTGCCGGTGGTGACCCTTGGCAAAGCTGTTGGCGAAAAAGAAGGCGGCAGTTTACAGATGATCCGTCACGAGCTGGAAGTTTTTTGCTTGCCGAGTGCAGTGCCACAGGCCATAGAAATCGATGTGACGGCTCTTGAAATTGGTGATGTTATTCACGTTGAAGAAGTACAGGCACCCGCAGGGGTTGAAATTCCCCATGATGTCAACTTCACCGTTGTTACGGTGATTGGCCATAAAGCCGATGAGGAAATTGACGAAGAAGAGTCAGTCGAAGACTGAGTTTTGTCAATTGGATAGAATGCGGGGTTGGTTGTGAAGCTGATTGTCGGCTTGGGAAATCCAGGTGAAAAGTACCGGCAAACTCGGCATAATGTTGGCTTTATGTTGGCCGAGCGCTTGGCCGAGCGCGCTGGCATCGGTCTGAAAAAAAAAGGGTATTCGGGCCTTTATGGCACCGGGCGGATCGCTCAGCAGCAACTGACGCTTCTGCTGCCCCAGACTTTCATGAATCTCAGTGGCACCAGTGTGAATGCTGCCTATCAAGCCCTCGGACTCTCTCCGGGGGATTTGATTGTGCTGCATGATGATCTTGATTTGCCCTTTGGTGTCTTGCGCATTAAAACCGGGGGCGGACACGGTGGCCACAATGGTCTTCGGAATATCACGAGCCTGCTGGGCTGCAACGATTTTATTCGCTTGCGTCTCGGCATTGGTCGTCCAGAGCATGAACAGGCGGATGTGACCCAGCATGTTTTGGGGCGCTACACCCGTGAACAGCTGCCGGTTTTGAACGAACAACTCGACCGGGCGGTCGATGCGGTGCATGAAATGCTGCTCTTTGGCGTGCAGGCGGCAATGAATATTTTTAATCGAGCAGATCTTTCCTGAAAGATTAAACCTTTAACGAAGAGAGGCGTGTACGAAAATGAGTTTGCAAATTTTTGCCCCGATTCTGGGCGTCATCGGCTTTGTCATTGCCATTGTGCTGTACAAAATGGTCAAGGCAGAACCTATCGGCAACGACAAGATGAAAGAAATCTCCGAGGCGATTCATAACGGCGCTATGGCTTTTCTCAGCCGTGAATATCGGGTGCTGGCGATTTTTATTGTTGTCGTTTTCATCCTGGTTTTCTTCGGCATGGGTATGCAGACCGCCTTTTGCTTCCTTGGTGGAGCCCTTTGTTCCATGACCTGCGGTTTTATTGGCATGAAAGCAGCGACCCGCGCCAATGTACGAACCGCTGAAGCAGCCCGGCAGTCGGGGCAGGCCAAGGCCCTTGAAGTCTCTTTCAATGGTGGTGCGGTCATGGGGATGGCTGTTGCCTCCCTGGGGCTTGTCGGTGTCGGTATTGCCTTCATTCTCTTTGGTGACAGCGAACACGCCCAATACATCAATGGCTTCGCCATGGGCGCCTCGTCTATTGCACTCTTTGCTCGCGTTGGTGGCGGTATTTATACTAAGGCCGCTGATGTCGGTGCCGACCTGGTTGGCAAGGTCGAGGCGGGGATTCCTGAAGATGACCCGCGTAATCCGGGAGTTATTGCCGACAATGTTGGTGACTGTGTGGGTGACACTGCCGGTATGGGCGCTGATATCTTCGAATCTTATGTTGGGTCGATTATCGCCACCATCGCGATTGCCGCTGCGGCCAGCCCGCTGCTGCTGGCCAAACTTGCCGTTCCCGGCGTTGATATGTTGAACATTCAGCAGAATGCTATGTTGCTGCCCCTGGGCCTGGCGATTATCGGTCTGATTTTCTCCGTAATCGGCATCGCCTCGATGAAACTTCTGAAATCCATGGATCCGGCCAAGGCTCTGCACTATACGACCTTTGTTGCTGCCGGCGGTTTTCTGGTTGGTGCTTACATCATGATCAGTATGCTGCATATCTCCAATGGTGTCTTCTGGGCGATCCTTGCCGGAACTCTGGCGGGTATCGCCATTGGTCAGATCACCGAATATTACACCGCCCACGGCCCGGTGGCCCGGATTGCCGAGGCCAGCAAGACCGGTCCGGCGACTAACATTATTCATGGTCTGGCGGTTGGTCTTGAGTCGACCGCTCTGCCGATTCTGATTATTTGTGTGGGTATTTTCGTTGCCAACTATTGTGCCGGACTTTACGGTATAGGTATCGCTGCCGTTGGTATGCTGGCGACCGTCGGCGTGACCATGACCGTTGATGCTTATGGCCCGATTGCCGACAACGCCGGCGGTATTTCCGAAATGGCCGGTCTTGGTCCTGATGTGCGCAAAATCACCGACGGTCTCGATGCGATTGGCAATACCACCGCTGCTATCGGCAAGGGTTTTGCCATAGGTTCGGCGGCCCTGACGGCTCTAGCGCTTTTTTCGGCTTACGCCACCACAGTTGGTCTGGAATCGATTAATCTGATTAATCCCCTTGTGGTTATCGGTCTGTTGATCGGCGGCGCGCTGCCCTTCTTTATTGGTGCCTTGACCATGACGTCCGTCGGGCGCGCAGCGGGTAAAATGGTTGACGAAATTCGGCGTCAATTCCGCGAAATTCCGGGTTTGCTCGAAGGCAAGGAAGGGGTTAAGCCCGATTCACAGAAATGTATTGATATTTCGGCCAAGGCCGCATTGCAGGAGATGGTCTTACCCGGCGTGGTCGCGGTGACCGCACCGGTGGTGATTGGTTTTAGCCTTGGTGCCGAAGCCCTTGGTGGCATGCTCGCCGGCGCGACTCTGGCCGGGGTTTTGCTGGCGCTGATGATGTCCAACGGTGGCGGGGCCTGGGATAACGCCAAAAAATTTATTGAAAGCGGCAAGCTTGCTGGTGAGAAGAAGGGTGGCGACGCCCATGCCGCGGCGGTTATTGGTGATACCGTTGGTGACCCCTTCAAAGATACTTCGGGCCCGGCGATGAATATTTTGATCAAACTGATGAGCGTTGTTTCTCTGGTTATTGCACCGCTGCTGGTTTGATGGGTCAACCCATAAACGCTTAAACTCCATAGCCGGGGCCTAAACCCCGGCTATCTTTATTTGAAAGAGTAAACTATGGGCTTCAAATGCGGTATTGTTGGTCTGCCGAATGTCGGTAAATCGACTATTTTTAATGCCATTACCTCCGCCGGGGCTGAATCGGCCAACTATCCTTTTTGTACCATCGAACCCAATGTGGGTGTGGTCGCGGTGCCCGATGGGCGGATCGCGGTTTTGGCGGCCATTGTGAAACCGGATCGGGTGTTACCGACCGCGATGGAATTTGTGGATATCGCCGGCCTGGTAAAAGGGGCCAGTCAAGGTGAAGGCTTAGGAAATCAGTTTCTTGGGCATATCCGCCAGGTTGATGCGATTGCGCATGTTGTGCGTTGTTTCGAAGATGACAATGTGGTGCATGTTGATGGGTCTGTCGATCCCCTGCGCGATATTGAAGTGATTCAAACCGAATTAAATCTCGCCGATCTGGATACTGTGGAAAAGCGTCTGCAACGCTCAACCAAACAGGCGAAAAGTGGTGACAAGCAGATGCAGGCCGAAGTGGCAGTTCTCGAAGCGGTTTCAGCGGCCCTAAACGAAGGGCGTCCGGCACGTTCGGTTGATTTGGATGACGGCCAGCGCCAAATTTTGCGGGGCTTACATCTTATTACGGCCAAACCCGTGCTTTATGTGGCCAATGTCACCGAAGACGATCTCAGCGGTGACCATCCCTTTGTGACGATTGTCGCAGATCATGCTGCGCGTGAAGGCGCCGAACTGGTGACAATCTGCGGTAAAATTGAAGCGGAAATTTCTGAACTGGCGACCGAGGAGAAGGCCGAGTTTCTGACTGAACTCGGCCTTGCTGAAGCCGGGCTGGATCGCATGATTCACGCCGGTTATCGCCTGCTTGGCCTGATGACCTATTTTACCGCCGGGGTCAAGGAGGTTCGTGCCTGGACGGTTCGGGTCGGGGCCAAAGCCCCCGAAGCGGCCGGAGTCATACATACCGATTTCGAAAAAGGTTTCATCCGCGCCGAAGTCATTGCCTACCAGGATTTTATCACCTGCCGCGGTGAAGCCGGGGCCAAAGAAAAAGGCTTGATGCGCCTGGAAGGGAAAGAATACCGGGTTCAGGATGGGGATGTCATGCACTTTCGCTTTAATGTTTAGGTGAAATGCACTTTCGTTGAAAAAATTTGTGCGGAGGCCGGTTTCCCCCCGAGGTAACCGGCCTTTGTGTCTTGCCTGGCGAAAAAACAGACGGAAATAACTTATGGCTGAACCCTGGATTGACCGGATCGCGACTGAGGTTGGTTGTCGCCTGCCTCAGGTCGAACAAACCATTGCCCTGCTGGCCGATGGCGCGACCGTTCCCTTTATCGCCCGCTACCGCAAGGAAGTGACCGGAGAACTTGACGAAGTCGCGATTCGCACCATTGAAGAGCGTCTGCTTTATCATCGTGAGTTGGACTCGCGCCGTGAAATCATCCTTAAGGCGATTGAAGAACAGGGCAAGCTGACGCCGGAATTGCACGCACGCATTCTGGCCGTGCGTCAGAAAAACCAGTTGGAAGATTTGTACCTGCCTTACAAGATCAAGCGACGGACCAAGGCGTCGGTTGCACGTGAGCGGGGTTTGGAACCTCTCGCAGTCTTGTTGCTGGCGGCAACCGATCCCGATTTATCGCTTGAAGCGATGGCCACCAGCTATGTGAACCCGGAAAATGAATTGCCCGATGTCGCAGCGGTGCTTGAGGGGGCCGGACATATTCTGGCGGAAGACTTTGCCGATAACGCCGATGGTCGCGCCCTGGTACGCCAGCAAACCTGGCAAAAAGGTATCTTTTGTTCAACGGTCGCGCGCGGCAAGGAAGCCGAAGTCAGCAAGTTTGAGATGTATTACGAATTTCATGAAGCGCTAAAAGATATCCCCTCGCACCGGATGCTGGCTATGCGCCGTGGCGAGAAGGAAGAGATTCTGCGCCTCAAGATTGACGCACCGGAAGCGGATATTCTGCACGATTTGCAGCGATTGTTTATCCCGGACTCGGCAACTTTTGCCGCTTGGCTTGTGGATGTGGTTGCTGACAGCTATCAGCGCCTGATTGCACCCTCGATTGAAGTTGAGCTGCGGCTTGAGGCCAAAAAAAATGCCGATGAGGCGGCGATCAAGGTTTTTGCCGACAATCTGCGCAATTTGTTACTCGCTGCCCCGGCAGGAAGTTGCCGCGTGCTCGGGA
>JAACTI010000282.1 GCA_009993495.1 Deltaproteobacteria bacterium
GGAATCGTAAATTCCGGCGGTTGCTGGAAATGCGCACTGACCCTGATTCCTCCGCACTCTACAACCGCTATCAGTATGCCTTTGATGAGGAATATAAGGCGCGGCTGCATCCACGCTTTGCGGTGCGTGATGTCCACAATATTGAACGTCTGTTGGAAGAGAAGAGGCGGTCGCGCTTTGATTTGTGGGGGCCCTTCGAAGCCGAAGAACGTTTTTTCCGCCTGCAATACTACAAAAAAACCCGCAGTTATCTCAACGATCTGATGCCGTTTCTTGAAAATCTCGGTTTAGTGGTGATTGATGAGGTTGATTATCTGGTCAAGCCCCATGGCGATGAGGTTTATATCAAGAGCTTTGCCTTGAAAGTCGAAATCGGGCGGGGCTTACCCTTCAGGGACATCAAGCCGCAATTACTTGCAACCCTCAGCGCCCTCGATGACGGTCTGGTAGAAAATGACTATCTGCACCGGTTGTTGATGCTGACCGGTTTGCATTGGCAGGAAATCGATATTTTTCGGGCCTACCGCAACTACTATTTTCAACTGGGCACCACCTTTACCAAAAAACGTGTCGCTTTTGCGCTCATCCATAATCCCCAGGTGGCAAGCCTGTTGTACCGCTATTTTGAAGGCCGTTTCAAACCCATTAAAGAGGTGAATCTGGCGCAGCGCGAAGAGCAGTTGATTATGCCCATTCGCATGGAACTGGCAACCGCCCTGGCCGAAGTGAAGGACAGCAACGAAGACCAGATTCTGCGAACTTTGTTTAATTTAATCGATGCCACCGTGCGTACGGGATTTTATCAACGTCGCCAGATGGACGATTACTTCATTAGTTTCAAAATCAGTTCCCTTGGGGTCATGGAAATGCCCCTGCCGCGTCCCATGTTTGAGGTGTATGTGCACGCGGCAACCATGGAAGGAATTCACCTGCGCGGCGGCAAGGTGGCACGTGGTGGTATTCGTTGGTCAGACCGGCCCGATGATTTCCGCACCGAAGTTTTGGGGCTGATGAAGGCGCAGATGACCAAAAATGCGGTGATTGTCCCGGTGGGCAGCAAGGGCGGTTTTATTGTCAAAACGCCCTTCACCAGCCGCGAAGAGGGCGGCGTCCTGGTGAAGGATGCCTATCAGCACCTGATGATGGGGCTCCTCGATCTGACCGACAATCAAACACCTAAAGGGGTGGTGGGCCCGCAGAATGTCGTGGCTTATGACGAGGAGGATCCCTATTTGGTGGTGGCAGCTGATAAGGGCACGGCGCATCTGTCCGACACCGCTAACGCAGTCAGCCAAAGTTATGGTTTCTGGCTTGATGATGCCTTTGCCAGTGGCGGTTCCCATGGTTACGACCACAAGGTTCTCGGAATTACCGCCCGCGGGGCCTGGGAGGGAGTCAAACGTCATTTTCGCGAACTGGGGCAGGATATCCAAACTCAACCCTTTACCGTTGTGGGTATCGGCGATATGAGCGGCGATGTTTTTGGTAATGGCATGCTCTTGTCCCCATGTATCCGACTGCAAGCGGCCTTTGATCATCGCCACATTTTTCTCGATCCCGACCCCGATCCGTCAATCTCTTTCAGCGAACGTCAGCGTTTGTTCCGCTTGCCACGTTCTTCGTGGGACGATTATGACCGCAGCCTGCTGTCGACCGGTGGGGGGGTTTTTTCGCGTGAATCGAAGGAAATTCCCCTGTCGCCCCAGGTGCGCGAATGGCTCGGAATCCGCAGCCATTCCATTGATGTGCCAAGCTTGATTCAGCGGCTGTTGTGTGCCGAAGTTGATCTGTTATGGAATGGCGGAATCGGCACCTATATCAAAGCTTCAACCGAAAAACACACGGATGCAGGTGATCGCCACAATGATGCGGTGCGCGTTGATGCCAATCAGTTGCGCTGTAAGATTCTCGGTGAGGGCGGTAACCTGGGGGCGACCCAACGGGGGCGCAACGAATACGCCGCCCTTGGCGGGCATTTAAATACCGATGCGGTGGATAATTCAGCGGGCGTTGACAGTTCGGATCACGAAGTCAATTTGAAAATTCTGCTTCAGGTGCTGCGCCAGGCCCGGCAGATGAAGACCCGTGAAGACGGCTACGCGCTGCTTGAAGAAATGCAGGAAGAAGTGTGTCAACGGGTTCTGGCGAACAATTACACCCAGACCTTGTCTATTTCCCTTGATCAACACCGCTGCCGGCTTGATATCGAACCTCATCTGGAGTTGATGGATCGTCTCGGTCGCTCAGGGCTGCTGGATCGTCGCGATGAATATCTGCCTTCACGTCAGGAGGTTGCCGGCCGCCAGCCGGTTCAGCTGTTGCGCCCCGAATTGTCGGTGCTGCTGGCCTACAGCAAAATGTCACTCTTCCGTGCTCTGATTGAAGAGGGGATCGCCCAGGGCCCGGTGACACAAAATTTGCTGCGGGACTATTTCCCGGTGCAGGTGCGCGAACGTTATCCTCAGTATCTGTCGCAACACCCGCTGGCGAATGAAATAGCCGCGACCATGATGACCAATTACGTGGTGGATCGCGCCGGTAGCAGCTTTTGCCTGAAACTTGCACGCCAAACCGGTACAACCCAAACCAAAGTGGCACAAACCTATCTGTGCCTTGACCATTTAATGCAGGCGGAAGCCATTCGTCAGGCAATTTTTACCCTGGATAATCAGGTTGAGGCCCAAACCCAGTACGCGAAGTTGCTTGAATTAGAAGATGTTCTTGAAGGTTTTTGCCGTTTCGCCTTGCTCCATGATTTGCAGTTACCCCAGGACAAAATTGGCTTGAAACAAAGTGAAACCCTTCTTGGGCGCTATGTCGATTTACTGCCTGAGGTTTTGCCGCCTCAAGTGTGGGCCGCGTGTGCAGAGCGCCGCAAGCAGCTTGAGGCGCTATCGCTTCCGGCGGTAGTTGCCGAGCGTCTCGCCCTGATGCCTCAACTTGAATTATTTTTACCCCTTATCCGTCTGGTTGAAGAAACACAGTTGGACATGGCGGTGCTGCTTAAATTGAGCCTTGATGTTCTCGGGAATCTCAATTTACCGCGCGTCATTGCCGGAGTCGAAAAAGTTGCCGCTCACGACAGCTGGGATCGCAGTGCGCGAGAAGCCCTGCTGGCAAGTTTGCACCGGGTTGCCTTTGCTCTGGTCGAAAAAATTGCGGTGGAAAGCAACGCCGACAGCCGCCACTATTTTCAACAGCGCAGCCAGAAAATGCGCACTTATCGCGATCTGTTTGAGCGCCTGACCGCGACCGCTGCTACGAATTTTCATCCCTATACCGTGTTGTT
>JAACTI010000283.1 GCA_009993495.1 Deltaproteobacteria bacterium
ATCCAGGGCGGTCACCACACAAAAACGCTCCAGACATTCCTTATAGCTGCATTTTTTCAAGCAATTCAGGGGGCAACGCAGGTTCAGGTCGAGATCGTGCTGACGCACCGCACCGATATTTTTAATCAGCGCCCGGGCCGGCAAACCGGCAGGGCTCATCATCAGGCCGATGTCTTCCTGACGGCAATCAAGATAAGCCTGCTTGAAGGCCGGGTCGGCATCGCACTCTTGCGTACAGACAAAGCGGCTGGCCATCTGCACCCCGTCGGCACCCTGGGCCAGAGCGTATTGCAGATCGGCGCGATCCCAGATCCCACCGGCGGCGATAACGGGAATTGTCAGCTTCCACATTTCTTGGAAATATTTTTTGACGCCTCGGACAGTGGCGTACTGATCGTATTTGCCAACACCGATATTTTCGGCCTTTTCACCCAGGTGTCCCCCCGCAGTTTCGGGATCTTCGACCACAATCGCATCGGGCAAGCGCTTAAAGCTCTTGTGCCATTTGCGCGCAATGAGCTCGGCAGCTTTGACCGAAGAAACAATCGGCACCAGTGCCACTTCGGGGTAATCAACGGTCAAACCGGGCAGCCCCAGGGGCAAACCGGCACCACTGACAATCAGCTGGGCCCCGGCTTCGCAGGCCGCACGGACACAGTCATCATAGTTGGTGACCGCCACCATGCAGTTGACGCCGATCACACCCTGGGGGGCAATCTGACGCGCCTTTCGCAGTTCAATTTGCAGCGCCTCACGGTCGGCTGCATAATAATTTTTCCCGTTATACAAGCCGCTGTTCAAGGCCAGACCAGCGGCGGCTATCAGACCGATTCCCCCAGATTTTGCCACATGACCCGCCAAGCGATGGGCTGAGATGCGCACCCCCATTCCGCCCTGGATCACCGGAAATTGCACACTATGTCGTCCTATTGTCAAACTCACAGACATCTCCAATCCTCCAATGGGTTATGGGATCAATCATAACAGAGGGTTAGATCGGGAAACTGTAATACTTGTGTAAAACCCAGCTTGTTCACCGCGTGCAGGGGTGTTAAAAGGAAGCATGAAAATTATGCGACGTATCTTTCATCCCTTTATTACCTTCATCGCCATTCAGCTGCTCTGGGTCGTATTGCTCATCGGCTGGATCACCTGGTTTCTGGGCCGCCATCAACAACTCCGCGAGCTGGCCGCCCGCTTCCAAACCGAGCTGCTGCCCCAGAATACCGACTGGCTGATCCTCGCCGAGGGCATTGTGCTGCTGGTGGCGATTCTTATTGGCGTTTACGTCATCTTTATTTACTGGCGCCGCCAGGCGGCACTTTACCGGGCGCAACACAATTTTATTGCCCAGGTCAGCCATGAACTGAAATCCCCTCTGGCTTCGCTGCAACTGCATCTGGAAACCATCGAAATGCGTCAGCCGGAACCCGAGCAGCTCCGACGTTTCGTCAAACTGATGCAAGATGACACCGCCCGTCTCGGCAGCCTGATCGCCAATCTCTTAACCGCCAGCAAACTCGAACACCGTGACCGTGGATTCAACCTTGAAAGCGCAAATTTTTCTGCCGCCCTTGAACGCTGGCTGCAACGCAAGCAGAAACTTTTTCCGCCCCAGGGAACCCTCAGCTGGAGCATCGAACCTGATCTCTGGGTGTGCTTCGACGTCGAGGCCATCGAAACGGTTCTGCGCAACCTGCTTGAAAATGCGATGCTCTACACTGAAGGGGCGCCTCAGGTGCGCGTTGAGCTGCGTCGTCAAGCTAACCATGTCCTTGTGACATTCACCGACCAGGGGCGCGGCATTGAGCTTTGCCAGCAAAAAAAAGTTTTCCGCATGTTTTATCGCGTGCGGACGGGTGGAAAAACCATTCGCGGTAGCGGGCTGGGGCTGTTTATTGTGCGATCGATTTTGCGCCGCCATCAAGGCAGGGTCTGGTTACACAGTGACGGAATTGGCAAAGGCACCTGTTTTTACCTGGAATTTCCCCTATGCCCAGCCTCCCAACGGGAGACCCCATGATGCCATCCACGATAAAAATTCTCCTGGTTGAAGATGAACCCAATATCGCCGATGGAATCATCTTCAACCTGAGTGCTGACGGCTACCAGGTCACGCACTGCGTCAGTGCCGAAGAGGCCCTGTCCAGGCCAACCAGCGCTTACGATCTGTTGGTGCTTGATGTCATGCTGCCGGGCATCAGCGGCTTTGAACTCTGTCAGCGCCTGCGCAAAGACGGGGCCGAGCTGCCAATATTGATAGTCAGCGCCAAGGGCGGAGAAGAAGATCGCGTCACCGGACTCAGCGCCGGAGCCGACGATTATTTGAGTAAGCCCTTCAGCCTGCGTGAGTTTTTGTTGCGGGTTAAAGCGCTCCTGCGGCGCAGCCGCAACAATCGCCTCACCTCAAGCACCTATGTTTTCGGGCAGAATCACATTAACCTGGCCGAACGCCACGCCCAAACGTCCCACGGCGAACAGGAACTGACCGAACTCGAAGTGCGCATGCTGGAACTTTTTTTCCGTCACGAAGGGCGAATTCTCAGTCGCAGCGAGCTGCTGCAAAAAGTCTGGGGCATGTCTCCCGATACCGAAACCCGTACCCTGGATAATTTTGTCGTGCGTCTACGCAAATACTTTGAAGCCGACCCCGCCCATCCACAGCATTTTCAAACCGTGCGCGGCCGCGGTTATCGCTTTGTGCGCAATTGAGAAGCGATAAGACTCTGACAAACCTCTCTCGCCGAAATGACCATAAAAATTGACAACTCTATGCACCTGTTGAAACTTAGGTCCGGTCGGCCGCTGCTGATGCTGGCACCGATGCAGGGATTGACCAATGCGGTTTTGCGGCACTGGTTTATCCACCATGTGGCGCCGGATGTTGTGTTCACGGAATTTGTCCGGGTTCATGCCCGCAGCCGCAAACGCGTGGCCCGCTCGGATCTGGCCGAAATCGGTCGTCATGCGAGTTCAACCCCGCTGGTGGTGCAGATGATCGGTCATGGTGAAGCGGCCCTGGGCGATGCCGCTGTGGGGCTGCAACTGGCAGGCGCGCGGCATCTGAACCTGAATCTGGGCTGCCCTTACGGGCGCATGTCGAGTGGTGCCACCGGTGGTGAGCTGCTGCGTGAGCCGTTGAAATTAGCCCAACTGCTGACACATCTGCGCCGAGAGATCCAGGTCGATTTTTCCATAAAATGCCGGGCGGGCTATGATAATCCCCGGCAGATTTTCGAGCTCTTGCCAATTTTTGCCGACTGCGGTATTGACTGGCTGATTCTACACCCGCGCACCGTGGTG
>JAACTI010000284.1 GCA_009993495.1 Deltaproteobacteria bacterium
TATGAGGTTCTGCAAACGGGCAGCGGGGTGTGTGACAATTGTCCCATGCCCCAGACCAAACAAGGAAAAATCGTACGCCAAGAACGCCAGCTGTTCTTGACCGGGCGCAGCTACGAAATTATTCACAGCCCCCTGATCCAGGCCGACGGTCAGATGCGCAAGCTGGGGATGTGTCGGGATATCACTGAACGTTTACACACCGAAGCCGAGCTGCGTCAGGCTAACGCTGATCTTGATGCCTTTGTCTCCACGGTTTCCCACGACCTGCGCTCCCCCCTGACCCCCCTGATCGGTTTTGCTGAATTTCTGCTCGAACAGTACGCTGAAAAACTCGACAGTACTGCCATCAGCTGTTTGCACGAAATCGAGTCGAGTGGGCGCCGCATGCAGACCCTGCTGGAAGATCTGCTCACTTTAGCGCGGGTCGGGCAGATAGCGGCGCCGGAAAAGCCCGTGTCCCTCAAGCGCGTCTTTGATGAGGTGCGCCAGGAGTTGGCGGTACAGATATTGCGCAAGCGCGCTCAGATCAGTGCCAGTGATGAGCTACCCGAGGTGCGGGTGCCGGAAAGTCTGCTGGTGGATCTGCTGCGCAATCTCTTTGGCAATGCGCTGAACTATGCCGCCGCAACAGATCCCCGTATTGAACTGGAAGCCCGTTCTTTGCCAAATCGGGTAGAAATCCGCGTCATAGATCATGGGCCAGGGGTTCCGCTGAGCGAGCGGGAATCGATCTTTGAGCCTTTCAAACGCGGATCAGCCGCAAAACTTGCAGCGGGCACCGGCATCGGTTTAGCTACGGTGCGCAAGATTGCCCGTCTCTATCAGGGCCAGGTGCGGATTGAGGAAACTCCCGGTGGCGGCGCGACCTTCGTGGTTGATTTTTTCCACGAGGCCCAGGGTTGAGCGTTTGCTGCGTGCGCAAGCAGGCTCGGCGCTTAAAAAAAGTTAAGCTCGCGCCACCTTGGGGGATCTGCTCCAATAAACACAACAAAAATGCCCGACGCATTCGCCGGGCATTTTGTTGTGTTTGTGCGGTGGGGGCAGGGAGTTATTCGCGCACGAAGGTGTCGATGTCGGTCTCGTGAACCATGCCCATCAAACGGGCAAATTCGGATTCGATGATGACATAGTGGTTGTGGGTTGATTGGGCATTCTCTTCGAAAACCGCACGAACCTTGGGGTCAGCGATCTTAGCCGCCATTTCGCGCAGGCTTTCTTCGAGTTTTTTCTCTTTCTCAAGGGCGAGTTCCATGGCTTTGCGTTCATTCAGGCCGCCGGCGATGGCTTTTTCAAGGTCAGAAAGCCAGTCCGATTCATTTTCCGGCGGTGCGTTGATGAACGCATCAAAGCTGGGGATGTCGCCGCCGCTGTAGGTGTCAAAAAAGTGCTTGGCATGGTCACGCTCTTCGCGGGCCAGCAGTTCAAAGGTTTTGATCGCTCCAACGTCCTTCATGTGCTTGGCCGCAATCTGATAGTAGTTCATGGCGTTCTTTTCGGTTTGCACCGAACGCTTGAGGGCATTTTGTACGTCAAGTTCCGACATTCTTCTCTCCTTTTGAATTATGAAATGATGAAGATAGAGCTCAGGCGCCTGCGGGCGGAGCAAAAACGCGTTGAGCCAATTCCTGGTCAATCATCAGCAGGCCCCGCCCATCACCTTCGACCCGTTGAAGTTTGCGAATAATCAGACCGGCGGTCGCTTCTTCCTCGACCTGCTCGGTAATGAACCACTGCAACATGATCTGGGCCGCATGATCCCCCTCTTCGCGGGCCAAATCCATCAGTTTGCCGATACGCGCAGTGACTTCCTGTTCGTGAGTCAGGGTGACCTGAAAGGCCTCAAGGGGAGACGAATATTCATTGCGCGCCCCCTCTATCGGCAAGAGTGCCGCGCGACCGCCATGTTCACAGACATGGCGGAAAAATTTGTTGGCATGGAACATCTCTTCCTGAAACTGAACGTCCATCCAATTGGAAAAACCCGGCAGATCTTCATCTTCAAAGTATGCCTGCATGGCCTTGTATGTGAGAGCAGAATAAATTTCAAATGCGATTTGTTTGTTGATCTCTTCTTGCAGCTTTTTACTTAACATTTGTCTACCTCCAGTCAAGTCGGAAATACTACCTGTTACCAGAGCGACAGTATACACAAAAAAGCCGCTGAAACCAATATTTTGACGCAGATTGACGCTAGGATAAAATGTCTCTACGCAACTGCTTGCTGTAGCAGGGGGGCAGATTGAGTTTGGCCGTTTGCTGTTTTTTTTGCCGAGCTTAGATACTTCGGCGTGAAATCAGGATGCCGGTGAAAAGCAGGGCCAGGGCAGGAATAAAGGTTGTCCAGACGGGTGAGACCTGGGCGATCAAGCCGGTATAGCCCAGAATTTGGCTGAGGAAGAAGAAGGTGACACCGATAATGCCACCCGCCATGATACGCCAGCCCAGGCTGGCACTGCGCGCCGGGCCGAACACAAAAGGCAGGGAGAGCATGATCATGGCTGCGGTCATGATCGGCAGATTGAGTTTTTGCCAGAGGGTCAGCCGGTAACGACCGGCATTTTGTCCACGTTTTTCGAGGCTCTGGATCAGATCAAGCAGGTTGGACAGCGACAGGGTTTGTGGGGGCAGGGCCAGCTCTGCGGTCTGTTTTCGGGTGAGATTCTGCGGCAGAAGCAGTTGAGTTTTTCCCCGGCTCTGACTGCCCTGGGCAGAAATCTCCTGCTGTTGAACATCCTGCAGCAGCCAGTTGCCCTTTTTGCCAATCTGGGTCGATTCGGCATGAATGTAGCCGGTTAATTTACCTGTCGCATCGAAATCGTAGATGTCAACCGCCTGGCCACTCTCCAAGCGGGCACTGTGCAGATTGATAAAGCGTGATGCGTCACGTGTCCAGAAGCCGGCGCGGACTAAAAAAGTGCCCGATGCAGATAGTTTGGTTTCTCGCCGGATCCAGGCCGTCTGCTCCAGGGCCGGAATCACAAATTGTGCGCCCAGAAGTAACAACAGCAGCACCAGAATTGCAGGACGCGCAACGATCCAGCCGATTTGCTGAACCGAGATTCCGCTGGCGCGCAGAGCGAGTAATTCGAGGTTTTTGGCCATCAGGCCGAGAGCCAGAATGCTGCCGAGCAGGGCGCTGGGCGGGGCGAGGTCGAGCATGCGACCGGGCAGGGTTAAGACCACGTAAAGCAGGGCGTCGCTCATCTGATAACGGCCGGTGCCAATATCATCAAACTGACGGGCCAGTTCGAGAAAGCTGAAAAGTCCGGCGAGAACCAGATTGACACTGAGCCAGCTGTTTAAGA
>JAACTI010000276.1 GCA_009993495.1 Deltaproteobacteria bacterium
TGAGCAGGCGGTTGATCCCAATGGTTCGGTGGTCCTCAGTGAGCAAACCAGCACCGAGCGTGGCTCGACCGAAGGCGTTTCCGGGGTGCCTGGCGTTGCATCCAACCTGCGTCAGGAGGCTCCCGGCCCCGTCATAACCACCGCCCCCTCCAGCCAGGCCCAGGAAACGGTGAATTATGAAGTCAGTCGGATCACCAGTAAGCTGGTAGAATCGGTCGGCAGCCTGACCAAAGTTTCGGTTTCGGTGCTGGTTGCCGACAAGCTGACGCCCGGTGCTGAAGGAACAACCGCCACACCTGTCCCGCGAGACGCTGCCGAATTGCAGGAAATCGAAAAAATGGTACGCACGGCCCTGGGGTTGGATGACACCCGTGGCGATGCTTTGAGTGTGGTTTCCATGCCCTTTGAAACCGATTTCATTGATGAACCCTTTGAGCCGGCTTCACCCATCACCCAGATTTACCCCTACATGCCGCTGATTAAATATGGCCTGCTGAGTCTGGCGGCGCTGATGGCCTATCTGCTCTTTTTGCGCCCCATGCTCAAAACCATGCGCAGTGCCACCAACCAGACTCAGCCGATGAAAACCGTTCAGGAACTTGAGGCCGATCTTCAGGCCGGGAAGCCGCTGCTTGGTGGCCCTGGTGACCCCCTCGCCCAGATCCGCCAGGAAGTTTTAGGCGGCGACCAAGCGCCGGTTCAGGTGGTAAAAACCTGGCTGCGTGAAGAAGTACCGGGATGACATCCACCGATTTCCAAGGCGGAATCTGAGGGGGAGGAAATAAAATAACTTTGCTGCTTTCGTAAGAAAGTAAAATTCGTGGATGGCGTGGAGACAAAGCGTTGAAAGTCCCTGAAAAACTGACTGGTGTCAAAAAAGCGGCGATCCTGCTGATCTGCCTGGGTGAAGAAGCGGCAGCGCGTATCTTCGAAACCCTGGATGACAGTGAAGTGCGCGATATCAGCCGCTGCATGAGCGACATTGAACGGGTTGACCCGGAACTGGCGCGTTCAGTCTTGCAGGAATACAAGGATGCCCGCGACAATAATATGGGCGTGTATATCAAGGGTGATCTGTTTGCACGCAACGCGATTATGGGCGGAGAAAATCACCAGCGCGCCGAATATCTGATTGATCAGGTCACGGCCGGCATTGAAGGTCGCCCACTTGAAACCATCTCAAAAATGCACCCGCGTATGGTGGCCAGCCTGCTGGAAAATGAGCACCCGCAGACGGTGGCGCTGATTCTTTCGACCCAGCGTGAAGATCACGCCAGCCGCGTGTTGGCCCAGATTCCCGAAGATCTGCGTGGCGAAGTGATGTACCGCATTGCTAAAATTGAAACCGTTGCCCCAGAAGTGATCAGTCGCATTGAAGATGCCCTGCAACGCGAAATCGGCGTGGTCGTCGGGCAGGACAAAAAGCAGGTGGGCGGTATCGACAAGGTGGTCGAAATTCTGGCACGGCTCGAAAAAGGTCTGGATCAGCAAGTTCTGACCGGCATTGAAGCCGCTGATGCCGAAATGGCCGAAGAAATACGGCGACGGATGTTCACCTTTGAAGATCTGCGCGCCCTTGATGGTCGCGCCATGCAGACAGTGCTGCGTGAGGTGAGTACCGACAGCCTGACCCTGGCCCTGAAGACCGCTTCGGATGAACTGAAAGAGAAAGTCTACGCCAATATTTCCCAGCGTGCCGCCGACATGATTGAAGAAGATCTCGATGCCATGGGACCGCGTAAGCTCTCTGAAGTTGAAGCGATGCAGATGGAAATTGTTAAGGTCGCCCTGCGACTTGAAGAAGAAGGAACCCTGGTGATTCCAGGTCGTGGAGGCCAGGATGAGCTTGTCTAAAGTCTATCGCGGGCAAGAATTCAGCGAACTGGAACGCTTTGAATTTCGGTCTTTCAGCGCACCCCCGCCAACCAAAAGCCCAACTGGCGAAAAGGACAAGAAAGGTTCACCGGTGCCCGTCACGCCCGTCGCACCACCAACGAATCAGCAAGAGGTGAATGAGGCGCATCGGCGCGGACGTCAGGAAGGCAGTGCGGCGGTCGAAGCAAAACTGGGACAAACCCTCAAAGCCTTGACCGAGGCCCTGGAAGAGATCAGCCGCCTGCGTGAAACCCTGGCGCGTAACAGCAGTCAGGATATGTTGCGCATGGTGATGGCGATTAGCGAACAGGTGATTCGGCGCGCCCTCGAAGCCGACCCGCAAAATATTCTGGCCTTGATTGAAAATGCCCTCCAGGCCTCGATTCAGTCGGATTACTGTCGAATTCGCCTCAATCCACAAGATCTGGAGCGGGTCAAAGAGCACAAGCCCCTTTTTCTCGCCAGCGTCAGCGGCCTGAAGAATATCAGCTTCGATGTCGATCCGACCGTCAGTGCTGGCGGCTGCAAAATATCTTCAGACTTCGGCGATGTCGATGCCACCATCGAAAGCCAGCTCGATGAGATACGCAAGGCGCTGCAAGAAATTATCACCGGACCCGAATGATGGATGCATCTCTTCAGCTTTGTCGTTACCGAGCCCGAGACCCCCATTCCACGGGCCGCATGAATCCCTCCCTGGAGCTTAGCTGTCGCCATCCGGGCGACAGATACCCGTTCCATGGCGGCCTCGGGCTCTGCATACTGAAGAGTTACTAATGGATATTATCGGGCGCATTCGCGAAATTAATCCCCTGAAAATCAGTGGCAAGGTCACGCAGATTGTGGGTCTGGTGGTGGAAGGTTTTTGTCCGACAGCGACGGTGGGAACCCTGTGCGAGCTGGTTCCCATCGGCGGCGGCCCCAAAGTTCCTGCCGAAGTGGTTGGGTTTCGCAATTCCCGGGCCTTGCTCATGCCCCTGGGCGATCTGCGTGGTCTGGGGCCAGGCAGCCTGATTCGGGTAGTACGCGACAGCGCGACCCTGCCGGTGGGTCAGGAGTTGCTGGGCCGCGTAATCGATGCCCTGGGAAACCCGTTGGACGATAAGCCCCTGGCGCCCCTTGAACAGGAATTTCCCCTCTATGCCCTGCCTCCCGGCCCTATGTCACGCGAGCCGATTATCGATGCCCTGGATCTGGGGGTGCGCTCGATCAACGGCCTGCTGACTTGCGGCCGCGGCCAGCGCATGGGAATTATGGCCGGTTCCGGGGTTGGAAAAAGTGTGCTGCTGGGCATGATGGCCAAGCACACCCGCGCCGACGTCAATGTCATTGCCTTAATTGGTGAGCGTGGTCGCGAAGTGCGTGAATTCATCGAACGCGATCTCGGCCCCGAAGGTCTGGCGCGCTCGGTGGTGGTTACCGCCACCTCAGATCAGTCGCCCCTGCTGCGCATGCGGGGCGCCTTTGTGGCCACAACCCTGGCCGAATATTTTTGTGCCCAGGGCAAAAACGTGCTGCTGTTAATGGATTCGGTCACGCGTTTTGCCATGGCCATGCGCGAAGTGGGTCTCGCCATTGGCGAGCCTCCCACCACCAAGGGCTACACCCCGTCGGTCTTTGCCACCCTGCCCAAGTTGTTGGAACGCGCCGGTTCCTTTGTTGGCAAGGGCAGTATTACTGCCCTGTATACCGTGCTGGTGGAGGGCGATGATATGAATGAACCCGTGGCTGACGCCGTACGTTCGATTCTCGATGGTCACATTGTGCTCTCGCGTGAGCTGGCGGCGCGTAACCATTATCCCTGTATTGATATTCTCAATTCGGCCAGTCGCGTTATGCGCGATATCGTCAGCTCGGCGCACCTGAAAAAGGCCGGTGACATCCGTGAAATTCTGGCGACTTACCGTGAAGCCGAAGATCTCATCAACATCGGCGCCTATGTCGCGGGCAGTAACCCGCGTATCGATTATGCCATTTCGCGCATTGAAGTCATTACCGATTTTTTGCGCCAGGACATGAATGCCGCCTTCACTTTGGAAGAAACTTTGGCTGAAATGGAACTTCTGACGCAGGATCGACGCGGCTGAATTCACAAGAGCAGGTAATAAAATGGCCCAAAAGTTTAAACTGCAAACGGTGCTTGATTATCGAAAAATTCTCGAAGATCAGGCCCAACAAAAGCTGGCGGAAACCCTTCAGGCACAGACCGTTCTTGAACAACAAAACCAGGCCATCGAACAACAGCGGGTAAGCGTGGTGGCGCAGATCGAACAAAAGCAGTCCGAAGGGCTGTCGGTGATGGAACTGCAACTGTTTGAAGATGAAATTTTTCATCTGCGGCAAAAACAGTCTCGATTAAAGGAGCAGCTCGAACAAATGACCCTGATGCTCAATCAATGTCGGCTTGAACTCATGCATGCCATGCGCGAACGCAAAGTCATTGAAAAGCTAAAAGACAAGCAACTGGCGGAATATCTGCGCAAACTCGATCAGAAAGAACGAATTCTGCTCGATGAAATCAGTTTGCGTCGCAAAGGAGACCGCTGATGAAATCTTTTGCCCTGCTCATCCTCATTCTGTTGCTGGCCCAGGGCGTAAAAGCCGTCGAGCCCAACCCGAACCAACCATCCTCAGTGGAAGAACGCCGCATCCGCACCGCCATCGAAGAACAATACAATCGCTTTCAGTTGGAAGGCGATCAATTGAAAGTCGAACAAATGCAGCTAAAGACTCTGCAAAAGGAAGTCGATAAGAAGCTCGTCCAGATGCAGAACCTGCGCGACGAACTAAGCAGACTTCTCAATCGCAAACAACTGGAAGAGGGCAAGCGGGTGGCAGAATTGGGCAAGATCTACGAAAAAATGAACGAAGCCAAAGCTGCCGAGCTGCTGAAAAATCTTGACCCGCAACTGGCAATTGAACTGTTGGCGACCATGAACAAAAAAACCGCCGGAAAAATTCTCAACAATCTGGACGAAAAAACCGCCACCGAACTGAGCACCGGTTTTACGGAAATTCCGGTCAACCAGACTCCGGGTTACTAGGACGAGAGACGACTCTCTTGCCGAATGAGGTGACAGCTTATGCCAGGATTCTATGTAGCAGATTTTACCTCCGTTGTCCCCATGGGCGCGCAAAGCCCTGCCGCTTCAGCGGCTAAACCAGCGGATCAGGCCTTCGGCAAGGCATTACATCGGGCCACCCGCCCGGAACCTGAAGTAACGCGCCAGCGCAGAACCGAAGCAGCCCCCCGGCAGGCTCCGCGTCAGGCAACGCGGGAGCAGCCCCCTGGCAGCGGACCACAAACCTACCCTGATACAAACCAGCCCAAGCTGGAGACTAACTCCGAAACTCAACCCCGTAGTCACCTAACTGCAACCGAAGAAGCAAAGACACCAAGGTCGGAAGTTTCCACAATCGACCTATCCGATGAAGAACCTGAAGCGAGCGCTGCGGAAGCCATGGCCCCTTTTTATATGGCCGCACTCTTCGATGAGAGTGCCAGCTATCTGCAACCCTCGGCCCAGAGCGAGCGCATTGCCGCCGCCGAGCGGGTTCAGGAATTTGTTGCCGATTGGCTGTCAAATCAGACCGAAGAAATCACTCCGCTAAACACGACTAGACTTGTGGCTGAACCTCAAACCGAAAGGGCTGAAGTTGTGAGCATGGCCCTGGATATTCTGTCTCAGTACGTTGAAGAGACCCTCGGCCAGACGACAGGGCCCCGGAACAACACACCCCAGGAGTCGTCGGTTGCAGAAACTGTCAGCGATCAACAAGCGCAAACGGGGGAAACGCACATAAACCAACGCAATACCGCCGAACTTCGCCAGTTGATGGCGGTGATGATGCAGAGTGGGCGTATTCCCGAACCATTTAATCAACCGCCCGGCAATCAAGCCCTGCAACAACAGCTCGACCGAATTCTGCCTCTGGTGATTTCTGCTTCAAGTGCCGCCGCGCAGGCGGCAAC
>JAACTI010000033.1 GCA_009993495.1 Deltaproteobacteria bacterium
CCGATTGCGGGGTCGCGCATCTCCAGCCGATTGAGGGGGCTGGTTTCGGCGTAGGCCTGCAACTTAAGCAGTCGGGCTTCCACTTCAACGTGCTTGAGTTTGGCGAAGTTGGGCAGCATGACATACTTGGGAACATTCTTTTCCCAGGTGCGAATCTCGGGCGCGATCTTTGTTGCCGGCACGACCACCCCTTTGGCATGGGAAATCCGCGTCGTGGTGCGCAGCATCACCGGGGTGTCGAACTCTTCCGACAGCTCCAGACCGACGCGGGTCATGGCATAGGCTTCCTGGGAGTCGGAGGGATCCAGCATCGGCACCTTGGCAAATTTGGCGTAGTTGCGACTGTCCTGCTCATTCTGTGACGAATGCATGCCCGGATCATCGGCCACCATCAGCACTAACCCGGCGTTAACCCCGGTGTAGCTGAGGGTCAGCAGAGGATCGGCAGCGACATTGACGCCGACATGCTTCATGGT
Organism: Deltaproteobacteria bacterium; assembly: GCA_009993495.1. Lineage (GTDB taxonomy): Bacteria > Desulfobacterota > Desulfuromonadia > Desulfuromonadales > Geopsychrobacteraceae > Geopsychrobacter. The sequence continues at coordinate 477 of JAACTI010000033.1, forward strand.
CGCCAAGGCACGACCGCCGGCAATCGAGGCGCCAATGGCCGCTTCCAGGGCCACCTTTTCATTGGCGGCCCATTCGCAATAGACCTCGCCCAGGCGCGCCACTTCTTCCAGTACTTCGGTGCTGGGCGTGCCGGGGTAACCCGAGGCGAAAACCCCGCCCGCATCACCAAAGCCCAGGGCAATGGCTTCGTTCCCAGAAATTATTTTTTTCATCGCGTTTCCATTTCTTGTGGTGAGGGCTCCCCTGGGGGAGCCAGTCCAGATGTCTTTTTGCGATCGGGCTTGCATCAAGCCTCTGCCACGGGCTATCTCATTTGGGGCGGCGATCCTCCACCCGTTTGGCTTTGCCTTCGCTGCGCGCGATGCTGCCGGGCGGCACCAGGTCGATATCGACCGAGATACCGATGATATCTTTGATATCCTGTTGCAGGTTTTTTTTCTTGCGTCGCACGGCGGTAACATCTTCGAGAATATCGAATTCGTCACCTTTGAGAATATCGGCAGCGGCCTTAATCATGAATTCTTCGGTGACTTCAACCTTGACGCGCAGGGAGTCCAGGGTGCCTTTGCGTTCGACGATTACCATATAGTGAGGTGAAACGCCTTCGCGCTTTAAAATAACCGCTTCGATCTGCGACGGGAAGACATTAACACCGCGGATAATCAGCATATCGTCGCTGCGCCCGGTGACGCGCGCCATTCGCACTAATGTGCGCCCGCAGGAACAGGGGGCGTAGTTCAGGCGGGACAGGTCGCGGGTACGGTAGCGCAGCAGGGGCTGACCGAATTTAAGAATAGTGGTAAACACCAGCTCGCCTTCTTCGCCTTCGGGTAGGATTTCGCCGCTCTGGGGATCAATAATTTCCGGGTAGAAAAAATCTTCATTGATGTGCAGACCATTGCGCTCCTCATGGCATTCGAAGGCAACGCCTGGCCCGGTAATTTCTGAAAGACCATAAATGTCACACACGCTTATGCCGTATTTTTCCTGAATCGACTCGCGCATGGATTCGCTCCAAGGCTCGGCACCGCAGAGGGCGCGCTTAAGTTTAAGCTGTTTAAAGTTGATGCCCATCTCTTCGCCCACTTCGTGGAGATGCATGAGAAAGGAGGGGGTCGAGGTCAGGGCGGTGGTGCCGAAATCTTCCATCAGCATAATTTGTTTGTTGCTGTTGCCACCGGAAATCGGCACAACGCCGGCCCCGACCCGAATTGCACCGTAGTGAGCCCCCAGCCCGCCGGTAAAAAGTCCGTAACCAAAAATATTCTGCACCACATCACCCTTCCCAATGCCGCCACCGGTAAAAGTGCGGCCCATGGCCTCGGACCAGACATCCAGATCTTTGCGGGTATAACCCACGGCAATGGGTTTGCCGGTGGTTCCGGAAGTGGCATGGTATTCGACAATTTCGTCCCGTGGCGCACTGAAAAGATCGAAGGGGTAGTGATCGCGCAGATCCTGTTTCGTGGTAAAGGGCAGAAGTTTAAGATCGGCTAGACTGCGGATATCCTCTGGTTTGAGGCCCAGTTTTTCGAACTGTCTGTGATAGTGGGAATTGTGTGTGTAAACATAAGCGACCGTGTCTTGCAGACGGGCAAGTTGAAGCGCCTGCATTTCGCTGCGGTGGAGGGTTTCTTCCTTATTCCAGGCCATGTTTTTTCTCCCTTTCAATGCGGTTCCGGCGTCACCCGAAGATTACAGATAATTTAATTCCTTGGCTTTTTCGGTGATTTCGACACGAAAATCAGGGTGTGCAATGCCGATCAGGGCCTGGGTGCGCTGGCGCACGGTCTTGCCGTAAAGGGATGCCACACCGAATTCGGTGACAACGTAATGCACATGGTTGCGACTGGTGACCACGCCGGCTCCGGGTTTAAGCATGGGCACAATTTTACTCACCAGGCTGCCGTCCCGCAGGCGCGAAGTGCTGGGCAGGGCAATAATCGGAACCCCGCCGTGGGAGCGCGAGGCGCCATAAATGAAATCCAGCTGTCCGCCGACCGCCGAGTGCATGCGCGTGCCGATACTGTCGGCACAGACCTGGCCGGTAAAATCGACCTCAATCGCCGAGTTAATGGCCACCATCTGCTCATTACGAGCGACGACAAAGGGGTCATTGACATATTCAGTGCGGTGCAGTTCAACTAGGGGGTTGTTGTTGACCCAGTCATACAGGCGTTTGGTTCCCAGTAGAAAACCGCAGATAATTTTGCCCGGATGCAGGGTTTTGCGCGAACCGTTGACGACCCCGGCTTCAACCAGATCGATGACCCCGTCGGAAATCAGTTCGGAATGAATGCCCAGATCTTTTTTTTCGCGTAGAAATTTGAGCACGGCATTGGGTAGCGCGCCGATGCCCAGTTGCATGGTGGCGCCATTGGGAATCAGGGTTGCGATATGTGACGCGATCTGTTGAACAATGTCCTGATCGCTCTCTTCACCCATGGGCATTTCAAACAGGGGCATGTCGCCGGCGATCAGATGATGCATTTGATTGATATGCAGGGCGGTATCGCCCAGGGTGCGCGGCATCTGATCGTTGATCAGGGCGATAACACAGGTTGCAACCTCGGTTGCCGAGAGGGTCAGACCCGATTCGGCCCCCATGGAACAGAAGCCTTCACTGTCGGGGGGCGAGACATGAATCAGAGCGACATCCAGGGGTAGGTGGCCATTTTTGAACAGCAGGGGAAATTCTGACAGCATGACCGGGGTAAAATCGGCGCGCCCCTGATTGACCGCCTTGCGCACGTTGGCGCTGATAAACATGGAATTGACGCGCAGATGCCCTTCCATCTCGGCGGAGACGTAATCCTCGGGGCAGATGGTCAAGGGATGGCAAATTTCGACATCCTGCAACTGAGGGGCGCGTTTGACCAGGGCGTCGAGAAGGGGCAAGGGAACCGAGGCGTTGCCGGTCAAGAAAATCCGATCGCCCGATTTGACCACCTTCATGGCTTCTTCTGCCGTGGTCAGGCGCGGCTGATAGGTTTTGCGCCAGTTCTTTTGCAAGGGCAGGCCGGGATTCAACATGGTTTTTGTTCCTCCAGACGAATCCGGCCATCAACGGCAAAGGCGCCGTCGGCAAAGGCCATAATCGGATTCAGATCCATCTCGGCGATCATGGGCAAGTCACCCAGCAGTTGCGAAACCCGCTGAATCACCGCAATCACCGCTTCCTTGTCGATGCCGGTTTCGCCGCGCACGCCGTCGAGCAGGCGGGCGGTTTTAATCCCGGCCAGCATCTCGTCGGCTTCGACTTCTGTCACCGGGGCGATTTTGAAGACCACATCTTTGAGAACTTCGACATAAATTCCCCCCAGGCCGAACATGACCAGATGTCCCAGTCCGCGTTCAGCGCTGGCGCCGATGATCAGTTCGCGCCCGCCGGGCAGAAACTTTTGCACCAGGAAGCTGAGCTCGCCCTGCGATCCCAGACGCTGCTGCATTTCCTCCACTGCGCTTTGGACTGCGGCTTTGCTCTGCAGGTTAATCGCTACGCCTCCCATGTCGCTCTTGTGGTCGATGGCGGCACAATCCACCTTTACCACCACCGGGAAGCCAATTTCCGCTGCGGCCTTCTGGGCCTGGTCGGCATTTTTCACCACCTGCCAGGGGGCCACCGCAATGCCGTAGGCTGCAAAAATCTCATAGACCTCAGTCGCCGACAGGACTGTGCGGCCAGCCTGGCGAACCTGAGCAATAATCTTCTCGGCGCCTTGACGGTCAACCCCGGCGAAAATTTGGGCTCTACCAATTTCGCGTTGCTGAATCTGCCCGTAACGCACCAGAGCACCAAGGGCGCGGGCGGCATCGCCGGGATTGGCGTAAAAGGGCACCTCGCCAGTCTTGAGAATAGCCATGGTTTTCTGAAAGCGCTCCAGTTTCAGATTGGTCATGAAATTACACACCAGGGGTTTGCGGCGCTGTCGGCTGACCGCGACAATCTCATGGGCCACGGCGTCGGTATCGGTGAAAGGCGCGGTGACAAAGTTGATGTAGATGCAATCAATCTGCTCTGAATCGAGCATCACATCCAGGGCGGCACGAAACTGCGGGCCACCGGCGGTGGCGACAACATCAACGGGATTTTCCAGGGCGGCCTCGGGGAACTGGGTTGCGCGCAGTCGGGCAATCTCGGCATCAGAGAGTTTTGGTACCTCAATACCAAAATCGACCAAAACATCGGTGGCGATAACCGCCGGGCCGCCGGTATTGGTAATGATGCCAACCCGGTTGCCCTTGGGGATGGGCTGGCTGGAAAAAGCCATGGCCGCGCGCACCATTTCCCCTTCATCGTGGAAAGGTAACACACCGACCTTTTCGAAAATCAGTTCTGTCGCAATATCGACTCCGGCCAAAGAACCCGTGTGGGATGAGGCCGCCTTGGCGCCCTGTGCGGTGCGCCCGGCCTTCATGGCCAGAATGGGTTTGGTGGCGCTGACCTTGCGCGCCACTTCCAGAAATTCACGTGGTTTGTCAAAGCCTTCGGTGTAGAGAATAATCGCCTTGGTTCCCGCATCTTCGCCGTAATAGGCGATGATTTCCGCAATTGAGACATCGCAGGCGTTACCGTTGCTCGCATAGAGGCGCTGGCCGATGTCGAGATCGTCGAGGGCCTGCATGATCAGCGCCCCTACGCCGCCGCTGAGGGCGACTACGGAAATGCTACCCGGCTTGGGAAAGGTGAAGGTGAAATTACAGTAGGCCTTGAGTGCGGGATCGGAATTGATAATACCCTGACAGTTGGGGCCGAAGACGCGAATACCATATTTGTGTGCGTTGGCGAGAAATTCACGTTGCAGGCGGGCACCTTCTTCGCCCATTTCACTGAACCCGGCCGAATTGATAATCACCGCCTTGACCCCTTTTTGGCCACATTCTTCAATTGCCTGGGGCACGAAGGCGCTGGGGATAATGATATGCGCCAAATCGACCTCGCCAGGAATTTCGGCCAGGCTGGCATAGGCTTTGAGCCCGCAAACCTCAGGGGCTTTGGCATTGACTGGATAGATGGGGCCAGTGTAGCCGTAGTGTTGCAGATTGCGGATGATAACGTTGCCAATGGACAGCTCTTTGGTCGAGGCACCGACCAGGGCCACCGCTCTGGGTTTGAACAGGGGATCTAGCATCTTTTCTCCTCCAGTTGCTCAATAAAAGCCTCAACATTGGTGCGGGTCTGTTCGTCGGAGACACAGCGCAGATCGTTGAGGTCACCCGAAATCACCAGGCTGGGAATGCCGGTTTGCTGTTCCAGGCGCTGGGGCAGGCCATAGCGACTGTTGGAATTGCATGGGCAGGTCTTGGCGTCGTGGTAAATGATGCCGTCAATCTTGAACTTTTTCAGCATCTGCGTGATGTAGGCTTCCTTGTAAGCATCGGAGCGCACAATAAACAGGGACAGATAGGCTTTGGCCATGCTGCGGATGGGATCGGCAGCATCAAAGTCGGGGAAGATCCAGCTGCTGCAATAGGTCGAAACCAGCACGCTGGCCTGCAAGCCGGCAAACAATTCCGAATGCTGACGCAGCCGCCCCCACACGGGCATGCCTTCCCAGTAGATGCGGTGCTGCTCGCCTTCAATCGCGCCTTCGCCCGCTGCGATGCGCTGCTGAAGTTCAGCTAAAAGTTGTTGGTAATAGTCAACCGCCTGTTGGGTGCCACGCAGCACCACCGCCGGGCCCATGTGGATGGTGCCATCGAAGAAGGTCAACGGGGCAGGGGTGTTGGCGGCGGTTTCCAGAACCTGACGCCACAATTCGGTGCACTCACGCGACCGGGCGACTGTCTCCTGCAATTTCGCCATATCGAGCTTTGTGCCGCTAATTTCTTCCAGGGTTGGAATCAGTGCCTCCATCTGCTGGCAGACATCGTCGATCAAAATATCCGTGAGTTCGGTGAAGTTTTTCGGTGAGCTGATGCCGATACAGGGAACCTTCAGCTCGCGGGCATACCAGGAAAACCAGTCTTGCACGTCGCGGCACTGGTTGGTGTTGTAGACCAGCACATCAGGTTGGGGGGGGGCGTCGATGCCGGGGTAGGCCTTGGCCAAGGGCGAAACGCCCTTGAGATAGGCACCGATGTCGGCGGTGAGATAAGAACAGATCTCGGGAGAATAGCCCATGGTGTTGGCTTCGGGGATCAGCTCGGTTGCCATACGGGTTGCGCCAAGCATGGCGGCATGATTTTCGGGAAAATGCACGGCAAAGCCCATGGCGCGCAGCAGTTCCGCCGGGCCGACGCTGGTACACCAGGCAACCTTGCGGGTCGGCGAGGCTGCGGCTTCATTCAGATCATAGAAGTAATCAGCCATGATCTGCATCATCTGCCCGGTGGCCTCGATCTTCTTGCGTTGTGGTTGTTTCTCTGGTGCCATGATCTCTCCCTAAACGTCTTTGTTCAGTCGATCTCAGGTTGGATAGCGAGTTATACCTCGCAGCTGGTAGCTTCCCGCGCATAGAGGGCTGCCCCCAGGGCGCCCGTCAGTTGCGGGAATTCGGGTAGCAGCACTTGTCGGCCAATCAACTCTTCGGCCATTTCCACCAGATAGGGGTTATGGGCCACGACTCCACCACTCAGAACGACTTTTTCGGTCAAGGCATCCATCTCCAAAACCCTTTGAATCATGGAATAGAAGATGCCCTTGATGATGGCGGCCACCGGCTTGCCGTGCCGAATATTTTCCAGCACCTCGGTGGCCGAAAAGACCGTGCAGTAACTGCCGAGCTTGATCATTTCGGTGGCCTGGCGCGCCAGGTCGTTCATTTCGGTCAGGGGGATGTCGAGGCGGGCCGACATTTCTTCGAGAAAAGCCCCGGTACCCGCGGCGCACTTACGGTTCATCTTGAAACTGTCGCGCTTGCCCTGGGCATCGAGCTTGATGATTTTGTTGTCCTGGCCGCCAATGTCGATGATAGTCAGAGCGGTTGGAAAGCAGTGGAAGCAACCCCGGGCATGACAGCCGATTTCAGTTTTGCTCTGCTCGGTAATGAAGACAACATTGTTGCGCCCATAACCTGTTGCAACCGCAGCGGCGATTTCCTCGCGCTTGACCCCAGCCTGGCTGAGAGAAGCCTCCAGGCAGATAGCAGCAGTGGCAGCAAAATTGATCCCCGATTTTTTGACGGCATGGCCAAGCAAGCGCCCCTGGTCATCAATCACGACCACTTTGGTTCGGGATGCGCCTAAATCAAGACCGACAAAAAAACCTTGGGTCATAGCTTATCTCCAGAAAAGTTTTCCCCCTTTTCCCCACTAATAATCGTTTAAGTGAATGACTGAGCAACAAGGCCGCAGTTGGTGAGTTTTTGCGACGCCATTCATTTAAAGGCCTGAATGCCGGTAATGGTCTGGCCGATAATCAAGGTGTGCATATCGTGAGTGCCCTCGTAGGTGTAAACCGATTCGAGGTTGGCCATGTGCCGCATGATGGGGTATTCGCCCATAATGCCGTTGGCGCCGAGAATAGTACGGGCGGTGCCGGCGATCTGACGGGCAATATTCGCGTTGTTCATCTTGGCCATGGAAACCTGGGCCGGGGTGTAGGTGCCAGCATCCTTGAGTTTGCCGAGCTGGAAGGCGAGTAGCTGGCCCTTGGTCAATTCGGTGACCATCTCGGCCAACTTTTTCTGCTGCAACTGGGTTGCGGCAATGGGCTTGTCGAACTGGATGCGGGTCAGGGCATAGTCGAGGGCGGTCTGGTAACAGGCTTCAGCCGCGCCCAGGGTTCCCCAGGCAATGCCATAGCGCGCCTGCGTGAGGCAGCCCAGAGGGCCCTTGATCCCGATCACGCCGGGCAGCAGGCTTTCTTCCTCATCCACAATGACATCTTCAAGCACCAGCTCCGCCGTGACCGAGGCCCGCAGGCTCCATTTGCCCTTCATCTGCGGCGCGGAAAAACCGGGAGTATCCGTTTTGACCAGAAAGCCGCGGATACCCTCTTCGGTTCTGGCCCAAACCACCGCCACATCGGCGACGCTGCCATTGGTGATCCACATTTTGGTGCCGTTAATGCGCCATTTGCCACCCGGCTCACGCACTGCGCGAGTGCGCATGCCCGCCGGGTTGGAACCGAAATCGGGTTCCGTCAGGCCGAAGCAGCCGACGACATCACCGGTAGCCATTTTGGGGAGCCAGTAATTTTTTTGCGCCGCGCTTCCATAGGCGTAGACCGGGTACATCACGAGAGAACCCTGCACCGAAACAAAACTGCGCAACCCCGAGTCACCGCGCTCCAATTCATAATTGAGCAGGCCGTAGGCAATATTGGAGAGCCCGGCACAGCCATATTCTTCGGGCAGATTTGGGCCAAAAAAACCCAGCTCACCCATGGGCTTAATCAACTGCTTGGGAAAAGTTTCCGTTTGGGCACAGTCTTCGATAATTGGCAGCACACTTTCATTGACAAAGCGACGGGCGGTTTCCCGCACCAGTCTTTCTTCATCGGTCAGCAGCGCCTGCAGGCCCATGTAGTCGGTCATCTCGGTGGTTAGCTTCATGGCAATTTCGATCCTTTATCGGTGTAATTGTTGTATTTTCAGATACCTATTCAGCCTATTTTCTGGTTGGGACTTTTTTACAGTCAAAAGATTTGCTCGCGCAGAGCCGCAAAAACGCAGAGGAAAGCGATTTTTTCTTACAAAAGAGTCACAAAGAGTGACTAAAGCTGAAGAGAAAAGTCTGAATTTAAGGTCTGAATTTTGCCATAGCCCCTTAGGGTTTCTCTGCGGTTATCTTCGCTCTTGTTTTTCTTTGCGTCTTTTGCGGCTCTGCGCGAGGTACTTTTACGCCGCGACCAGTTCAGTAACGCGCCACCTCAGATTCGATGGTTCGCACCAGGTTCACAAGCCGTGGGCCAATATCATCTTCAAGCATGTGCTGACGTAAGACAAACGAGGGCGCAGCACAATTAAAGGTCAGCAATCGCGACCCGGCAATAGGTAGCATCGGCACGCCAACGGCGTTGACATCTCCGCGCCAGTCGCCGATAGACAGGCAGAAACCGCGTGCCTGGTAATCACGCATGGCCTGCTGAATTCCGGTCTCGTGTGTCGACCAGTTGTTCGGATCGCGCTTGCGGATGTGGTTCATCAGCACCTCGCGTTGATCCGGCGGCAGGCCACACAGCAAGGCCCGACCCATGGCAGTGGTCGCAATCGGCACCCGAGTACCCGGTTCACGCCGCAGAGATACGGTTGCTTCCGAACTGTGGCGACCGTCGAGGTAGATCATGCCCAGGCGATCACGCGTGCCGACCGAAACCACGGTGTGGGAGTAGTTCGCCAGCTCCTGCATCAGTGGACGGGCAATTTTAAGGACATCCATATTGGTCAGCAGGGAAAAACCCAAAGACAGAACACCGGTTCCCAGTTGGTATTTCCCCAATTTTTCATCGTGATAGAGATAACCCATGCGCGTCAGAGTGTAGGTTAAGCGAAACACCGTCGGCTTGGGCAACCCGGTGCGTGCGGCTATATCCTGGTTGCCCAGGTGACGATCCTGCGGGCGAAAACAGCGTAACACCTCTAAACCACGAGCCAGAGCCGTAACAAATTGCCGGTCTTTGGCGCTCTCTTCGGCCAGAACATCTTCAAGGGGATAGTCCCGCTCAAGCATAGCTGCCTTGTTGTTATTTTTTTTGTTTTCTGTGATTTCGCTCATGCTGCCGTTCACGCTGTGGTTTAGGGGATTTTCAACTTCGTGGTGATTTCAGCTTGATCAATGTCTAACGAAAAGACGCACGCATGTCAAGACAATAAAACATAGTTTTTTAAAATTATATTCCGCAATGCAAAATTTTAATAATCGGACAATATTTTTTAAACCTGTGTGAGCCGTATCAGAACCCGCCAAAAGAGCAAGGCTTCAGTCGTAAAATTCCCATTTTATGGAACTTGATCGGGACTTTTGCCAACTGAAATCTTGCTGAAATTTTTTTATTTACAAACAGGGTCGGGTCGGATAAGATTCATAAAATCAAAATTTAGTTTTGCACTGCAAAACACAAAAACAGGTTTTAGCTGTATCGCAGGGTCTGGAGAGAAAAAACAGGCCACCCACTTTAACTGCTCTTTTCAAGAGGAATTCTATGAAACAGATTGCAACTGTTGGTGTCGTCGGTGCCGGAACTATGGGTTCAGCGATTGCGCAACACTTTCTTATGAAAGGCTTGCCAGTCACCCTGGTTGACCAGAAGCAGGAATTTCTTGATCGAGGCCGCGCCACTATCAGGGAATCTCTCGGTGAGGCCTTGGGCCGCGGGCTGATTGATCAAAACGGCATGGATCAGATTCTCGGGCGTTTGCGCTGCAGCAGCAATCAGTCCGTCCTCGCCGATGTTGATCTGGTGGTGGAAGCCGTCTTTGAAAATTTGGCCGTGAAAAAGAGCCTTTTCGCAGAGCTGGAAAGAATCGTTAAAGCCGATTGTCTTCTCGCCAGCAACACCTCCTCCTTCCTTATCAGTGAAATTGCCGCCGATCTTAAAACGCCTGAGCGCGTGCTGGGGGTGCATTATTTCTATCATGCCGCCAAGAACAAATTGGTCGAGATCATCCCAGGACCAAAAACCTCCGCGGCCAGGGTCACGGATCTGGAAAACTTTTACGCTTTCTATGACAAGACGCCGATTCTGGTTAATGATGCACCGGGTTTTGCGGTCAATCGTTTCTTTGTCCCCTGGCTGAACGAAGGGGCACGTCTTTACGAAGAAGGTTGTGGCAGCATTGCCTTTATTGATCAGGTCGCGCGCGAGGTTTTTGGCGTAGGCATGGGGCCTTTCGCCCTGATGAATGCCACCGGGGTGCCCATTGCGCTCCATGCCGCCGATGGCCTGGCGACGGTGCTGGGGCCATTTTACGCCCCGGCCCAAATTTTGCGGCGGCAAGTTGAGATGGGACAGCCCTGGGAGGAGGCGTCAACTCTGGTGCTTAATCAGGGTTCAGACCAGGCTGAGGTGATCAAACGTCGCTTGCTGGGGGCGAGTTTGGGCGTGGCGGCACAGATGGTTGCCGAGGGGGTGGTGAGTGCGACCGATGCCGATCTGGGAGCGCGCGCTGGCCTGCGCTGGCCGATTGGCCCCTTCGAGCTCCTCGCTAAAACCGGCCCGGCGCAGGTTGCTGCCATGGTCGAAGAGGTTTTTACGACCTGGAAACTGCCTCTGCCCGCGTGTCTGATTAAGCCGGAGAATTCAACGCAACTGCAATTGAACTGGGTGAAGACCGCCGTTATCGGCAAGAGCGGCTTTATTATTTTTGACCTGCCCGACCGCATGAACCCCCTCGGTGAGCGGGTGATGGAACAGCTCAATACCTGCGTTGATGAGCTGAACCAGCGTACCGACATTGAGCAGATTATTTTTCACGGTAAGGGTAAAGCCTTCATCGCCGGAGCCGACATCAAATTTTTTCTCGATGCCATGGCCGCAGGCGATTTAGCGCGCATTCAAACCTTCACCGAATTCGGCCAACAGATTCTCACCAAAATCAGCCAGTCACCCAAAACGACCATCGCCTACCTCGATGGTCTGACGCTGGGCGGCGGGCTCGAATTGGCCCTGGCCTGTGATTATCGCATTGGCACGCGTAAATCGCTGCTCGCCTTTCCCGAAACGGGTATCGGTATCTATCCCGGTTTAGGGGGCACGCAGCGAACTCCGCGCCTCATCGGGATAGCGCGGGCCAAGCAACTGATTGCCAGTGGCCAGTTTATTAACGCCAAGGTCGCCCTGGCTTTCGGGCTGATCGATCGCGTGATTGATCCATTGCTCGACTGGCGCGAACTTGCCGAAATCACGATTGAAAAAGCGCAGAGTGGCAGAACGGAAGAAACCCCTGAAGAAGCGGCTTTCGCTGCCTTTGACGGCAGCTTAAATCATCCATTACTGGCGCAACCGGGCTTTGAAAAACAGGCCAAGGCGTTGCAACGCAAGGCCGCTGTGGCCTTAACCACCGCCATGGCGCTCATCGACCGCGGTCTGCCTCTGGAGCTTGCGGCGGGCCTGCAACTCGAACTTGATGGGCTGAAAACTATTTTTGCCAGCAAAGATGCCCTGGCAGGGCTTTCGAGCATTATCAGTGGTCAGAAACCGAACTTTAGCGGTCAATAGGAGCTCAATTATGCAAGCAAGTGTCAAAGGATTCATGGATCAGCAGGCCGGCAGCGGTGCCCTGTTCGAAGATATCTACCTGATCGACGGCAAGCGCACCCCTTTTGGTAAATACACTGGCAGCCTGTCAACGGTTTCACCGACCGATCTGGGGATTCTCGCCAGTCGTGCCGCGATTGAAGCTGCCGGAGTAGCGGCGGAGGATATTGACCAGACGATTGTTGCCAATATCGGCCAGGCCAGCGCCGACTGCTTCTTTTTGCCGCGTCACATTGGTCTTTACAGTGGTACCCGCCTGGAAAGCACGGCTCTGCTGACCCAGCGCATCTGTGGTTCGGGCATGGAACTCCTCGGCCAGGCGGCAGAGCAAATTGCCCTGAGCAAGGCCCGGTTGGTGCTCGGTTGCGGCACCGATGTCATGAGCCGCTTCCCCCTGGCCTCCTATTCAGCGCGGCAGGGTTTTCCCCTCGGTCGACCGGAATTTGTCGATCTCTTGTGGGAGGCCCTCAACGACACCGCCGCCGTGCCCATGGGTTGCACCTCGGATAATCTCGCCCGTCACTACAACTTAAGTCGTGCTGCGGTGGATGCCTATGCCATGCGCAGCCAGGAACGTTACGCCAGTGCCCTTGCGGCGGGCTTTTTTAACGGCGAAATTGTTCCCGTGGCCGCCCAGGGTGTGCTGGAAATGGGCGAGTACAATCCGCGTAAATACCGCTTGAACAGCCGGGAAGACTGTGGTGCCGATGAGCATCCGCGGCAGACGTCTTTGGAAAAATTGGCCAATCTTCCGTGTGTTTTCAGCACGGAGGGCCCGACCACCGCCGGTAACGCCTCGGGCATTGTCGATGGCGCGGCGGCACTTTTAGTTGCTTCGGGCGATTATGTGCGCACCCATGGGCTGAAACCTTTGGGAAAGATTCGTGGTTTTGCCGCAACCGGTGTGCGTCCCGATATCATGGGCATTGGCCCGGCACCGGCGATTCGGCTGCTGCTCAAACAGGCCCAGCTGAAGGTTGCCGATATCGATCGTTTCGAAATCAATGAAGCTTTTTCCGCCCAGTGTCTCGCGGTTGCCCAGGAACTGAAGCTCGATGAAGACAAACTTAACGTCAACGGTGGCGCGATCGCTATTGGCCATCCTTTAGGAGCTACCGGGGTGCGCCTGACGCTGACTTGCCTGAAAACTCTGCACCGTGACCGCAAACAGCTGGGGATTGCCTCCGCCTGCATCGGTGGCGGTCAGGGCATCGCCCTGTTGATGGAGGCCTGCGCGTGAAGACGCCAACGGGGGATAAAAGCGCACGGGTGGTTTTGATCACCGGTGCCGGTCAGGGGATTGGTGCCGCCATCAGCAGGCGTTTCGCCGATCAGGGGGCAAGGCTGGCGCTTGTGGATATCAATCTCGAGTATCTTGCGCCGCTGAGCGCGAGTCTGGCCGCCCGGAACGGCGAAATTTTGACCCTTGGCGCCGATGTTTCCAGCAAACAGGATGTTCAGCAACTGGTGGCCGA
>JAACTI010000034.1 GCA_009993495.1 Deltaproteobacteria bacterium
AATTGGCAGACTGATGCCACAAGGAGCAGAAACCCTTTCGACGCCGAACAACATTCTGGGGATTGAATATCTGCGCGCGCTTCAGCAGACCGCCAGTTTAATAAAACCGGCCACTATTCAGCGCAGGGGTTCAGGCTTTCATGATGTGCACATCGATGAAACCGGTATCGCCAGCGCCACCGGCATTCGTGCCCGGCTGGCTGCGGGTAAAGAGGTGGCACATCTGATCCCGTCCGACGTCCAGCCTCTGTTGCACCGCGCCCTGGAGGCCGGGGGAATTTTTATCGAGGATAAATATTTCACCTTGCTGCTGGCGAGAATTTTCAGTGAAGCACAGGATTTAAACAGATTTTGGCTGGTTGAAAACGGTATTGAAAACCGGCTGTTGGCGGCAGCGGAAGAGGCGCAAGACCTGGATGATCTGATCAATCGCACCAAATCACGTCAGCTGACACGCACCCGGATACAGCGTATGCTGGTGGCAATTTTTCTCGGCATGGAGCAAGAAACCACCCGCAGCCTGCTCGCAGCAGAACCGCGCTACCTGCATTTACTGGGGGCAAGCCGCCGGGGGATGACGTTTCTCGCCAGCCAGCGTAAAAAGCGCCTCGTGCCTCTTATCCAGAATTTTTCGGGGATTTACCCGCGACTCAAACGCTTCCACGGCAGCGGCAGCCAGAGCTATCAACAAGCCGAAGCTCAACTGAATCTGGAGCTATGCGCGACGCGACTTTATAGGTTATTGATGGGAAGTTGGTCAGAAAGATCGCGGAACCGGGATTTTTTCACCCCCCTGCTGACCAAAGATTGAAAAAAAAGTGCACACCCTGCGCTCGGGGCGCTCCTTGCGGGTGCCCTTGATTTTAAGATTTGCCAATAATCAAATTCGGCAATTCATTCGTGTCATCTTTTTTTACCGGAAAATTTTCTTCAAGCAAGCTGCCGCAGCGTTCGACCGCCTGGCAGACCGCGGCGCAGGCCTGGCCATTTTTCAGGCCGGCAACAATGATTTCAACCAGCTCGTCCCAGGTTTTTTCCGGCACCTTCTGGTTAATACCGCTGTCGGCCAGCACCTGCACCCGGTGTTCGAACAAAGAGATCAAAATCAGAATCCCGGTGCGGTCACGGGTTTCGTGCAACCCCTGTTCGACAAAGCTGACCAAAGCCTTTTCCTTGACTTCGTCGGTCATTTCATCGGGATGAATCAGTGCCCGTCTGAGACCGGGCAGGCGACGAATCAGCTGTTGAAAAATTAAAAAGCCGCCGCTAAAAACCGGCAGAAACCACCAGATAGATTCACCACCAAAGGCCCAGCTGACCAGCAGACCGCAGGCCAGGGCCAGGCCGCCCCCGCCCAGCAGTTCGGCGCGTGGATAGCTGTAGGATTCATCTACCAGCATCGGAACAATTTCACCGCTGGTTCGTGCTTCGGCGGCCTTGACCGCTGCTTCGATGCGGGCTTTTTCGTCTTGGGTAAAAAATTCTGTTGCTGTCATCTTACCATCCTCCCGAGGCACCGCCGCCACCTGAACCGCCCCCGCCACCGGAGAATCCGCCACCGCCACCAAAACCGCCCCCACCGCCCATAAAGGGGCCGCCGACATAAACTCCCCCGCGTCTATGACCGCCACGGTGCCCGCCGAGTCGCGCCAGAAAAGGCAAGCCAAAGAACAGCAGAAACAGCAGCCCAAAGGGGCTGCCCTTTTTTTTCGGCTGACCGGTCTGACCCCTGCCCTGATATTCGCCACGCACGGCTTCGGCCATGGCCACCACCCCCGCAATGATGCCGCCATCGAAATTGCCCTGCTTCAGTTGGGGCGAAATTTCCTGGTCAATAATCCGGCCGGACAGCAAGTCCGTCAAGCGGCCTTCCAAGCCATAACCCACCTCAATCCGCAGTTTGCGTTCCTGTTTAGCCAGCAGCAACAAGGCCCCGTTATCGGTATCTTTCTGCCCAATGCCCCAGGCTTCAAAAACTTTCACCGCATAGCTTTCAACCGTTTCATCTTCGAGACTTTCAACCGTCAACACCACAATCTGAGTGGAATCACTTGCTTCGAAATCACGCAGAAATTGTTCGAGTTTCAACGCCGCCTCGGGAGAAATCACTCCGGCATGGTCATTGATATAACCTTTTGCCAAGGGCACATCGCGGGCAGACACGGGAGAAACCAGCAACAAAACCAGGCAAAGAAGCAGCAAAAAACGCATCAGAACTTCACCTTCGGCGCCTGGGCCGCCCCCGCATCGGCTTTGAAGGGTTCTTTGCGCTCCAGTTTCAACAGCCACTGGTTGGTCAAATTCCCCGGGAAGGTCCGAATCGAGGTGTTGAAGATCTGGACTGCGTCATTATAGCGCTGGCGCGCCACGTTGATGCGATTTTCGCTACCTTCGAGCTGATTCTGCAAATCCAGGAAATTCTGATTGGCTTTCAAATCGGGATAACGTTCAGCAACGACCAGCAAACGCGACAGAGCACCACTCAATGCGCCCTGGGCCTGCTGAAATTGCTGCATGGTGGCAGCATCGCCGAGTTTGTCGGCAGAAATCGTCATCTGACCAACTTTCGCCCGAGCATTGGTCACTTCTGTGAACGTGTCTTTTTCATGGGCCGCATAGGCTTTGACCGTTTCGACCAGATTGGGGATGAGGTCAGCGCGCCGCTGGTAGGTCGCCTCGACATCCCCCCAGGCGGCAAAAACAGCCTCTTCGTTTTTCTGAATACTGTTGTAACCGCAACTACTGAGCACCAGCACCGCAAACGTGGCAAAAAATAAACGTTTCAACATCAAATTCTCCTGGCAAATAAAGGTTAAAAATCATTTTGAGACAGGGTGACGGCATTGGAAGGGGAAGTCAAGGGCCGGTTTTTCAAGAGCTTTGCTTAACCAGCACCAGCCAGCCAGCCAGGCCAAAGAGCGCCACCCCCAGGGTAAAAATCAGCGAAGCTCTGATATAATCACCCTTGCGACGACGACGCCAGACGTTGATTCCCAGGCCGAACAGGCTGCTGAAAAGGCAGAGCAGTAACAGATAAAAAATGACTTCCATCAGCTCCATGTCCCAGCTTTTGCGCATACGAACATTGTAATAACGATCGAAAAATGTTTCGACTTCGGGCTTGGCCAGGGCCGTCACAAACAAGGCCACCACCAGGCTGACGCCACTGATCAGTCCACTGAATGTCAGCACTTTCAGCCACAGATCCGGGCCTTTGCGCCGTTCCGTCGGGGGGTATGCCACACGCGTCCTCCTGCTGAAAACCAGTCGCGGGCAGGCTGGTTTGTTTGCGTGAAACTGATTGTGCTAGAATTGCACGTAAACATCAAACCAACACGGGTTCACAAAGATCATGAGTCAGCAAGAATGTCCTTCGACGACCAGTGCCAGCCGGAATAAAACCAGCAGCCCACCGCTGTTCCGGGTTTTGATGCACAATGATGATTATACCACGATGGAATTCGTTATTGATATTTTGCAAAAGATTTTCCACCAAAGTGCCCCCCTGGCGGAACAGACCATGCTGGCGATTCATTTTCAAGGCGTTGGCCAGTGTGGAACCTTTCCCCTGGCGATTGCCGAAACCAAAGTGCAGGAAGTCCGTGCGCAAGCGCGTAAAGCAGGTTTCCCCCTGCGTTGCACCATTGAAAAGGAGTAAAAACCCGACCTATGTTCAGCCATGACGTTCAACTAACGTTTACTCTGGCGGTTCGTGAAGCCCAACGGCGGCGCCATGAGTATTTAACCACTGAGCACATCCTCTATGCTTTACTCTTTGAGGGCAGCGGCCAGGAAATTATTGGCATTTGCGGTGGCAACACTGAGGAATTAAAGCGTCAGCTCGAAGAATTTTTTGACAAACACCTGGTTTCTCTGCCAAGTGCAAGCCAGGATGATTCCGTACCACGCCAGACGCTCGCCTTGCAACGCATGCTGCAACGCACGGTGTTGCACATGCAATCGGCCAACCAGAGCGAGGTCGGCATTGGCGATCTGCTTGCTGCGATTCTTGAAGAGGAAAATAGTCATGCCTGTTATTTTCTATTGAGCCAAGGCATTGAAAGGGTTGATCTGCTCGATTATATCTCCCACGGCTCAAACCAGCATGCGACGGAATCTGAATCGACCTCTGAGCAGACGCAAAAACAAAACCCGCGCGCGCAACCTCAACCCGAGGGCCCCGACAAACAAAAGAAAACAGCGGTCGACCCCCTCAAAGCCTTTACCCACGACCTGGTCGCACGCGCCAAGGAAGGCCGCATCGACCCACTGATTGGTCGTGAGCAGGAGCTGGAACGCACGATTCTGGTTCTCTGTCGGCGGCGGAAAAATAATCCAATTTTTGTCGGCGAGCCGGGCGTGGGCAAAACAGCAATGGCCGAAGGGCTGGCACTGAAAATTTTCCAGGGGGAGGTTCCCGACCTCTTAAAGGACAGTGAAATTTTTGCGCTGGATATGGGAGCACTGCTGGCGGGCACCAAATTTCGCGGCGATTTTGAAGAACGTCTCAAAGCCGTTATCGGGGCGCTGAAAAAACGCGACTGCGCCATTTTGTTTATTGATGAAATTCACACCATTGTCGGCGCCGGCGCCACCAGTGGTGGCAGTCTCGATGCCTCGAATATCCTCAAACCGGTGCTTGGCACCGGCGAGCTGCGCTGCATCGGCTCCACCACCTACGAAGAGTATCGCAACCTCTTCGACAAAGATCGCGCCCTGTCGCGCCGTTTTCAAAAGATCGACCTGCCCGAGCCCAGTGCCGAGGAGAGCCGCGCCATACTGGAAGGCTTGAAGGATAAATACGAAGAGCATCATCAGGTCAGCTACGCTGCCGAAGCCCTCGATTGCGCCGTGCAACTGGCCATCAAGCATCTGCCTCAGCGCCATCTGCCTGACAAGGCGATTGACGTAATTGACGAAGCTGGTGCCCAGCAACGCCTGGCCGGAACACTTTCGCGACAGATTGGTGCCGACGAAATTGAAAAGGTGGTCGCCCTCATGGCCCGGGTGCCGATTCGCAGCGTCAGCGGTTCCGATCGTCAGCAGCTGCGCTACCTGGAACGCGACCTCAAACGCAAGGTTTACGGACAGGATCCGGCCCTCGACAATCTGGTGCGCGCCATTCATCGTTCACGGGCCGGGCTGGGGCACCCCGACAAACCGGTGGGATCCCTGCTGTTTACCGGCCCGACGGGCGTCGGTAAAACTGAAGTTGCCAAACAACTGGCGCAGACCCTGGGAGTGCGCTTTTTGCGCTTCGACATGAGCGAATACATGGAAAAACATTCGGTTGCCCGCCTGATTGGTGCCCCCCCCGGTTATGTAGGCTTTGAGCAGGGCGGCCTGCTCACCGAAAATGTGCGCAAACATCCCTGGTCGGTGGTCTTGCTCGACGAAATCGAAAAAGCTCACCCCGATCTGTTCAATATTCTGTTGCAGGTCATGGATCACGGCACCCTGACGGACAACAACGGGGCAGAGACAGATTTCCGTAATGTGATTCTGATTATGACCTGTAACCTGGGCGGACGTGAAATGAACAGCAAGCCCATTGGCTTTGGCGAGCGCAGCGGCCCGCTGCCAAAACAGGCGGTTGAAAAAGCCTTTTCACCGGAATTCCGCAATCGCCTCGATGCGGTGCTGGCCTTTGCGCCTCTGAGTCAAAAAACCATGCTACGCGTCGTTGATAAATTTATCGACGAATTGACCAGTCAACTGGAAGAGCGCCACATCCGCATTCGCTTAAGCAGCGCCGCACGCCGTCAACTGGCCGAGCGCGGTTATGATCCGCGCTACGGAGCGCGGCCTCTGGGGCGTTTGATTCAGCAGGAAATCAGCGATCCCCTCGCCAGTGAAATTTTGTTTGGCGCCCTCAAAAATGGGGGCGTCGCCCAGGTTGGGTTTCGCCAGGGCAAATTTTGTTTTGACTATACCCGCGTCTGACATTTCAACCGCAATGCCCTGTGCCTATCTGTCGCACGAACTCTGGTTTCCGCCCGTTGAGCAGGCCGAGGACATCGGCCTGCTCGCTATTGGCGGCGACCTTTCTCCGCAAAGACTCTTGCTCGCCTACAGCCAGGGAATTTTCCCCTGGTATAACCCCGGTGAGCCGATTCTATGGTGGTCACCCGATCCGCGTTGCGTGCTTTTCCCCCAGCGAATTCACGTTTCCCGCTCGCTGAACAAAATCCTTAAAAAAGAAATTTTTCGTGTGAGTTTTGATGCAGATTTTCCCGCCGTTATCGCGGCCTGTCGGAAACAGCGCCTGCAAACCGGCACCTGGATAACGCCCCAGATGCAACAAGCCTACCTGGAGCTATGGCGCTTGGGCTTTGCCCATTCGGTGGAATGCTGGCAGCAAAATCAGCTGGTGGGCGGGCTTTACGGCATCAGTCTGGGGGGCTGTTTCTTTGGCGAATCTATGTTCAGCCAAGTTGCGAACGCATCCAAGGTTGCGCTGGTGCAGCTTTGTCAACAATTGGCCAGGCTGGAGGTTGAGCTCATCGACTGCCAGCAGACCAATCCCCACCTGCTGAGCCTTGGCGCCCACGAGATCCCGCGGGCGGAATTTATCAAGCGGCTTGCCGTCAGGCGGTTGAACAGCAAGGGTCAACTGGCATCGATCTTTCCCGCCACCGCATCCCACAGCCTTAAACCGTCCTGAAAAACATCGCCATCTGCCCTTGCAGCTGCGCCCAGCTGGGGTCAAGCCGCAGGGCCAAAAACTCTTTCAGCAGGCTATTGAAGAGTTGCTCGCCCTCGTCGATCACGGCCATTTTGGCATAAAAGGCAGCTTCGGCTTCAAGGGCAGGATCATCCTGCGGATCCGTATCACTTTTGTGCATCGGGGTGCGAAAAGCCCCGAAGCTGAAGGTTTCGCCCTTGAGGGTCAATTTCCATGCCTGATCTTCATTCAATTGCAACAAGAGCCGGGCTTCGGCGATCTGCTTGCCCTGGGTCAGGGCGGTGCAAACTTCGGAATACTGATCCTGTGGCCCGGCGACGGCAATTTTCTGTTCGCCCTCCTGCCCCTGGCCGGTCAAGAGCAAACGCTGATCAAGCCAGGCATGAAAGGGTTGGCCCTGCAACAGGGGGCCGGGGGTGCTCACCTGATAATCGGCGGCGGAATTAAGCCCGCGATACAGCAACCAGCCGAGAAAGTCTTCTCCCAGCCAGCGGTTGGCGGCAATTTCTTCGAGGGCATTTGGGCTGGTTGACGGGTTGAGGGCCGCTAGAGTTTCAAGCTGTTCAGCGCTTGTCAACTGGCGCGCCCGCGCCAGGGGCGTGAGGAGCTGCAACCGCAGTTCGGGAAAGGATTGATGAAATAATCCCTGAAAACAGTCGATTCTCTTCTGACTGAGGCTGGCCAGGCGCAGACGGTTGCTTTCGACCTCCCAAACCACATCAGTAAAGGCCGGCACCGGCAGAGTGCGACTGAAGAGCAGCTGAGAAGCCTGATCACGCATAGCTTCACGCTCAGATTTCGGCACGCGTTTGAAACTTGGATGCGCCGCCAGAAACTGACGGCTCAGGCGGGTAATTTCGCGTTTCAACAGGCTGGCAGGAAGTTTGCGCCGATCTTCGCGCAGGGTAAAACTGACGCGCCCCTCACGCCACACGTGCCCCTCGACACAAAAATCGGCGCAGTCGTAATCGTCCATTTCCACCCAGCCACAACTGTATTCTTCGCTGGATTGTTCAATTGATCGAAACGCCTGTTTTTGCAGGCGCTGCGCAAGCAGGGCAAAAGAGAAATCGGCGGGAAGGTCACCGGTAATCTGAAAATGACAAAAGCTGGCCGAAGGCGCAAGCAGGCCCATAATGATCCTTTCGATGGGTAGATGAGGAAATCAGTGATGGTAATAGTAGGCTTGATAGGAATAGTCGTGCCGATACTGTTGATTGTGAGCCGCCAGACAAGCGAGCAAGCGTTCAAGTTCCTCTGCGCTGAAAATACCCTGTTCGATAAAATAAGTTCCGAGCTTGAGCTGGCGTGTGCGTTGGTGCAGCAGGAGAGCGCGAACCTGCAAAGTATTGAGCAAACCTAAATGCTCGGCACGCTCACCAAAACGACCACGGATTCGACAATTGAGTATTTGGCGCACGTCAGCGCTAGCGAGCCAACCCCAGCGCTGCGCGATCTGACCGAGAACCGGACGCTGCTGACGTTGCCAAACCAATGCACAGGCCAGGGTGCGAAAAGAAATCAGACCGCGATAGTAGAGATATTGACCAAACTGTAAGGGTCGGGCCGGAATTTTACCGTTCGAAGTAAAGGGCCGGGGACGGGGTTCACTGCGCTGGCTCGCCGGGCGGCTGCGATATTGCGTCGCCCGCGCCGCGAAAAGATCGCGTTGGCGCAGGTAATTCTGCAAGAGTTTATGCGCCTGATTAACATCTTGAAAGAGCTGCGACTGGCGAGATTTAACCAGCTCGGGGGCATTATGATGCTTGTCGGGATGGGTCTTTTTGGCCATCTGACGAAAGGCTGATTGCGCACCGGCAGGTTGCAGATAACGCAAAAAGTCCCGGCTGATCTGCAAATCGCTGCCAAAGAGCACGCGACAGGCACTGAACGCTTCATTTTCAGAAATTTGCATCATCGATAAAGCTCGCATCATCAGACGCAGTTGCTACATGGCGAGGGACACTGTAACTTTTATACGCGAAGGATCGCCTTGAAACAAGGACAAAAGCCCAAAGAACTGTCGGCAAGAGCTCTCAATTGCGTTGGGTCTGGATATAGTTTTCGATCCGTTTTTGGTCTTGATCGAGAATGCTGATGAACTGCAGCCCGGTACGCAACATTTTCGATTCAAATTGTTCTTCCGTCCAGATAATTTCGGCCAGGGCGCAAACCGGAACCTTGGTGTCATCAAGATCAATCAACATTAAACACAGATCGCTGACGGTGGCAGGCGGGTTCATGCTGAAGCGCACGCCACCGGTACTCAAATTCATTTCGCAGGGAATAAATCCCTTGAGTTGCGGGGGCTGTTCGGCGTTCTGCAAAAACTCGGCATTTTTTCTCCAGGATTCACGCATACTTTTAAGCGATTGCAAACTGCGGGTAAAACGCATCCCCAAAGTACAGTCGAGTCGGGGCTGGGCGCGACGCTGAAACATCTCCAGTCCCGGCTGAATCTCGACACGAATCAAATTTCCGCTCAGGGGGCGATCGAAGGCGACCTGCGCCTTGACCCCCAGCCCCAAAGCATCGGCACTTAACTCAAACAGCATATCTGCGGCAAAGGGGTACTGTTCAACCGCATTTTTACCGTAAGGCAGACGCAAGTGAAAGGACAGATCATCACAGCCTTCAACAATCGCACTCAGACGTTCATTATGCCCCTCGGGCGGCAGGGGCTGTTTGGCTTTTAACTGAACTTTTTGACCATTTTTAAAAAACTTCGGGTAAATCATCAGATGAACCTGCAATAAAAAGAGGAAGGTACCCCGGCCTCCCTCTTATGCTTAACGATTTCAGGCACGCGAACTACATACCTTCGTGGCAATTTCCACAGTTATCTTCCACGGTGAAGGCGGTATTCCCATCGTGACAGGCACCACAGGATTCGCCCTGCCCCATCTGCTCCATGTTCACCGTCGGGTTTTTACCCCGCTCAGGTTGATAGAGCCCAGTATGACAGTCGGTGCAACCGTACATACCCGTATGAACGCTGTGCGGGAAGGTTGCATCACCATCTTCGACCTCAAAGACAATGTCTTTGGTGGGGTGACAACTGGAGCAGTCAGCGTCGACCGCAAAAGCCTTGGTTCCATTGTGGCAGGAACCGCAGGCCTTGCCTTTGCGCATTTCATCCATGGTGAAGGACGGGTTTTTGCTGCGGACAATATTGTAAACCCCATTGTGACAGAGGGTACATTTCTTACCCAGAGCTTCCAAGTGGTTATAATGGCTGAATTGCACCGGCCCGGTGGCCTCAACCTCCATGGAGACAGTATCTTCAATCCAGCGGGCACTCGCCACTTGCGGCAACATAAGCCCCAAAGCCAACAGAACAAACATAAATCTACGGAACATGGCGAAAACCTCCGGTCAGGGAAAACATGAGCCACGCATTATACAGAAAACCGCACTGCAACAAAACGGATATTTCACCTGCGCCCTGAAAACACCGGCACTGGCATTGGCAGGTGGCCAGTTGTAGCACGAAACCCGCCTGCATGCTATGGTGCACCCTGCAGCAAAAGGGGACGCAGGCTGCACGGCTATCGACTTCGAGACTCTGAAAACATGGAATTATGCCACAACCTCACTTGAATTGTTTTGCGATAACGCCACCAGGCGCTGAAATTCTGTGTGCCAAAGAGCTTGAAACTTTGGGGATAAAAGCTGAAATCCAGCCGGGAGGCGTCGCCTTTTGCGCTCTTATCCGCGACCTCTACCGGGTGAATCTGTGGAGCCGGGTTGCAGCGCGGATTTTAGTGCGCCTGGCCGAATTTCGTTGCCGCGATTTTCCCGAACTCTATCGTCAGGCTTTGCGGCTGCCCTGGGGGCGGTATCTGCGTGCCGGACAACCGTTTCAAATCCGGGTTAGTCGTCGCGAATCGCGCCTGAACCACAGTGGCCGCATCAGTGACAGTTTACGGGCGGCAATTGAAAAAACTTTGGGCCCTCCTGCGGGCGTGCAAACACACAATCAATTGATTTTTGTCCGCTTCGCTCAGGATCAGTGCACCATCTCCATCGACAGCAGCGGCGAGTTACTGCATTTCCGTGGCTATCGTCAAACGGCGGTCACTGCCCCCCTGCGAGAAAACCTGGCGGCGGCGATCTTGCTTAAACTCGGTTACGATGGCTCGCAACCCCTGCTGGATGCCATGTGTGGTTCGGGCACTCTGGCCATTGAAGCCGCGCTGCTGGCCGCGGGAATTGCCCCCGGCCGCGCACGCGATTTTTCCTTTATGCACTGGCCCCATTATCGCCCCCATGTCTGGACTCTTTGCTTGCAGGAACAAGGCAAACCGGCCCCGCAACGAGCGATCATTCTTGCCAACGATCAAGATTCCAAAGCCTTGGCCGCCACTGCCACCAATGCCCACTGTGCCGGAGTTGGCGAGGAGTTGCAGCTGCACCTGGGGGGCGCGGAAGAACTCACGGCGCCCGCACCAGCAGGCATTCTGCTGTGCAATCCCCCCTATGGCGAACGTCTCGGTCACGCGGCTCAGCTTCTGCCCTGGTACAAAACCCTGGGGAATGCGTGGCAGAAAAATTTTCCCTTTTGGCACATCGGCTGGGTATGTGCCGACCCAAGGTTCGCGGGCGCCATGCACCTGAATTGCCAACGACGCTGGTCGTTTTCCAATGGCGGCATCACGGTCGAGCTGCGTTATCGACCGGGCCAGGCAACAATTTCTCCTTGACTTGCCTCCAGCCAATCATCTATAAGTTGCGTTCTTGCGCCCCGCGCGCAAAGTATCGGTTGGAAAGCGAGGTGAATGCTTCATGGAAATCAGCGTCATCGACGGCAACGTCGAAAAGGCGATCAAGGTTCTCAAGCGCAAGCTGCAACAAGAAGGGCTTTTCCGTGAGATGAAACAGCGGAAGTTCTACGAAAAACCCAGTATCAAACGCAAGCGCAAAGAAAAAGAAGCCCAGCGTCGTCTGCGTAAAAAACAGCGCGCCATGCGTCGCTTCACCTGAGAAACCTTTTATAACCTTTTGTATTTACGCATAAAGAAAGGGCGGTTCCTGTCTGGAACCGCCCTTTCTTTATGCAAAGTGGAAAATTTGTTTATCGGGGATAATTTACCAGCTTGAGACCAGCGATTTCTTCGACAAAACGCACCACCTGATAGCTGTAACCATATTCGTTGTCATACCACACATAAAGCACGCAGCGGTTACCATCGACAATCGTTGCCAGGGAATCGACCACGCCGGCGTAGCGCGAGCCAACCATGTCGGTGGAAACTATGTCGGGCGAATTGGTGTAGTCAATCTGCTCCTGCAAGGGAGAATTCAACGAAATATCGCGCAGATAGGTGTTCAACTCTTCGACACTGGTAGCTTGATTCAGGGTTAGATTCAGAATCGCCAGGGAAACATTTGGCGTCGGCACCCGAATCGCGTTGCCGGTGAGTTTGCCGGTCAGCTCGGGCAGCGCCTTGGCCACGGCTTTGGCCGCACCGGTTTCGGTGATCACCATATTCAGGGCGGCACTGCGTCCGCGGCGATTTTTCTTGTGATAGTTGTCAATCAGGTTCTGGTCATTGGTATAACTGTGGCAGGTTTCGACATGGCCGCAGGCAATTCCAAAACGATCATTGACCGCCTTGAGCACCGGCACAATTGCATTGGTGGTGCAACTGGCCGCGGAAAAAATCCGCTCATCTGCCGTGATATCATGGTTGTTGACCCCGTAAACCACATTGGGGACATCGCCCTTACCCGGTGCCGTGAGCATAACCTGCGAAATGCCTTTAGATTTCAAGTGCAGGCCAAGCCCTTCCCGATCGCGCCATTTACCGGTATTGTCGATCAGGATAGCGTTGTTGATCCCATACTGGGTGTAATCAATTTTATCCGGCGCATCGGCATAGATGATTCGCATCACGTTGCCGTTGGCAATAATGGCATTTTCCGCCTCATCGACAGTAATTGTGCCATGAAAGTGGCCGTGAACCGAGTCACGGCGCAGCAAGCTGGCGCGCTTCACCAGATCGTCTTCACTGCCTCTGCGCACCACCGCCGCGCGTAAACGCAGCTTGCTGCCACCGCCGGCCTGATCGATCAAAATCCTCGCCAGCAGCCGCCCAATCCGTCCGAAACCGTAAAGCACCAGATCACGCGGCTCACTCAACTGATGGCGGCCACCAACGTTGAGTTCAGCCAGTTGTTCTGCGACAAAAGCATCAAGATCGACGACTTTCTGTTGGCGGGCGGCAATCACCAACTTGGCCAGATCAATGCGCCCCGGAGCCAGATCAAGCCTTTCGATGGCCTGTAGCATAGGGAAAGTATCGGTGACCCATAATTCATTTTCAATAATCTGGCGCGCATAACGATGAACCCGCAGAATATCGATGGTCGACTGATGCACCAGCGAACGATTAAAAATGGTACAAATAATTTCGCGGTCACGATAAAGACGCCCAATAATTGGCACCATCGCTTCGGCCAGCTCTTCCCGATTTTTCCAGTCTTTGAAATATTTTTCGTCTATTTCCATCACCATGAGCAGCCCTTTCTGCGCAAATAAGCCCTAAATATGTATCAACGAGCAGAAAAGCTCGTTGAAAGCATCCACCAACCGTAAAAACTGCTTTTAAATCCCCGGCATACTAAGAGAAATAAACCCGCGGCGCAAGCCTGAAGAATACCGCCATAAACCAAAAGGCCGCTGCGCGCCTCCCGGGCCTAAGCGTCAGGGCTTTAGCACCGCAAAAAAAATTTGCACCAGACGGTAGCTTAACCCCCACAAGCACCGAGGCGCGTAGCCGTGCAGATCAACAATCGGATGTTGATGGCCGGTGCCACCATAGGTGAAGCTCTGGATGCGATTGCGCTGGGGGTCACGCAG
>JAACTI010000277.1 GCA_009993495.1 Deltaproteobacteria bacterium
AGACGAATATTTTCTTCCGCCAGAATATTGGCAACCACCAGGTCAAACTGTCCGGGGATCTGATCAAGAAAGGCACTGGTAATCTCAACCTGGGCCGTCACCTGGTTCTGGGCACAATTGTCCTGTGCCACCAGGCAGGCCAGGGGGTCAATATCACAGGCAACAACCTGGGTTGCGCCTAGCTTGGCCGCTGCAATCGCCAGGATACCAGAACCGGTGCCCACATCCAGCAAGCTCTGGGGCGGCTGGGGCGATTCAAACAGCTCGGCGATGGCTTGCAAGCAAAGTAAGGTGGTGCCATGCGTACCGGTTCCAAAGGCCATACCGGGATCGAGCACGACGATTTTTTCGTTGTCTTGGGGCTGGTAGGACTCCCAACTGGGGCGCACGACTAGGTTTTCACCAATGTGTGTGGTGTGAAAATGTTGTTTCCAGCCCTCGGCCCAATCTTCCTGGCGGATCAGCTGGCTTTCGCCGAGAGCAAAGAGTCGCCCCTTGAAAATGGGACGCAAGCGTTCAAAAAGCAGGCTGATCTGCGGTTGTAACTCTTTCAGTACCACCGAAGCGGGGAAATAGGCCTGCAGGGCCATATCCCTGGCGGGATCAAATTCTTCATCGGGTACAACAAAACTGTCTAGAGCGCGTTTTTCCACCAGGGTTCCGGTGCAGCCTAATTCGGACAGTTCGGCACAGATCAGGTCGATGGCAGGCGCAGGCACACGAATTTCCAGTTGAATCCAGGCATCATTCTTCATCGTTATTTAATCCATTTCGGGGCGAAGATAACAAGGTCTCTGTTATCGCAAAAAAAAAGCCTGCTTGCAATCGCAGAAATTTGAGTTTCACCGTTGACAGAAATATTCATACCGGATAATTATGAATTAAGTTCAATGAGATATTTTACTTATTTAGTATTTTATCTACTTTATGTAAATCGCCCGCACCGTTGTTTCTAGGTATAAAAAATGAATTTATTCAGCTCCGTTAGGGTCCGAAATCCCCATTCCACGGGCCGCATGAATCCATCCTTGGCGCTTGCGTCGCGCCATCCGGGCGATAGCTACCGTTCGCTGGCGGCCTCGGGCTTTGCAGGGTAAACAGTTACAAAAAAATTTGCATTTAGCCATTAAAAAAATATCAGAACGACTTGCATCTGCAGAATTCGTCTGTTAGAGTTGCCCAAACTTTTCATGAGGAATATTTATGGTGGCACCCCGAGAGGTTTTTTTGCTCTCCGATGCAACGGGTGAGACCGTCGAAAGCATGGTACAGGCAGCCCTGAGTCAGTTTCAGGAAACACCTGCCATATTAAGGCGTTTCAGCAACGTCCGCAGCAAGAATCAGGTGTATGAAATTCTGGATCAGGCCCTGAGTGTTCAGGCCCTGGTGGTTTTTACCCTGGTCAACAGCGAACTGGCCCAGCTTGCCTATGACGAATGTGATGCTCTTGGCCTGAGCTGCCACGATCTGTTGACCCCGTTGCTGCGCAGACTGGCTGAGCATCTAGGGCATTCCCCCCAGGAAATGCCCGGCCTGTTGCGCGGTATGAATGCCGAATATTTTCGGCGGATTGAAGCGGTGGAATTTACCGTTAAACACGATGACGGTCAGGAATGTCGTCATTTGCACAAGGCGGATATCGTCCTGGCCGGGGTATCGCGCTCAAGCAAAACTCCCCTGTCGATTTATCTGGCGCATCGTGGCTGGAAGGTTGCCAACGTTCCCATCGTTGCCGGCATTGCTCCCCCGCTGGAACTCTTGCAGCTTGACCCCGGCCGGGTAGCAGGCTTACTGATTGACCCTCACCGGCTCATGGAACTTCGGGCCGCAAGGCTGGTGCATATGGGGCAAAGCCCGCGCACCGAATATGCCGACTACAATAAAATTGAAGACGAAATCCGTGCGGTTCGCCGCCTGTTTCGTCAACAGCGCTGGGCCATCATCGACGTTTCTTCCAAAGCCGTTGAAGAGACCGCTAACGAAGTGCTGCATAAATTGAAACTGGATCGTCATTAATCTTTTAACGTGAACCCCGATGTGCCGTGTTTGAGTCCCGGCCATCTCCCCACAGGAGTCAGAACGATGAAAATTCTGGTTGTCGAAGACGAAAAAAAAGTTGCCAGCTTTATTAAACGCGGCCTCGAAGAAGAAGATTTCAGTGTCGATGTCGCCTATGACGGCGAAGAAGGTGTCGCCAAGGCCCAAAACACCGCCTACGACATCATTTTGATGGATATTATGCTGCCCAAAAAAGATGGCCTCAGTGCCATCCGCGAGCTGCGGGCCATGAATGTTTTAACGCCCATTTTGTGTTTAACGGCCAAGGATTCGGTCGAGGATATCGTTTCCGGGCTCGATATCGGCAGTGATGACTACCTGACCAAGCCCTTCGCCTTTGCTGAATTGGTGGCGCGTGTGCGGGCTCTGATTCGGCGGGGGTCGCAAGACCGCGGGGCAGAACTCTTTTTTGCCGACCTGCGACTTGATCCGGTGACCCACAAGGTCTGGCGTGGTGACAAGGAAATTGATCTGACCGCCAAGGAATATGCCTTGCTAGAATACTTCATGCGTACGCCGAATCAGGTTCTGACCCGGACAATGATCGCCGAACACGTATGGGACTACACTTTCGACAGCTTTACCAACATCATTGATGTTTATGTCAACTATCTGCGTAAAAAGGTTGATCGCGACCACGATAAAAAATTGATCCACACTGTGCGCGGTGTTGGTTATGTCTTGAAAGATTCTGACTGACCCCCTGCGATGTCGCCATCAAAGCCCGTCAACGCAGCATTAGCTTGCAGCCGTTGACGGGCTTTTGTGTTGGTGGCCTTGTGTCATTGCCCGATAAAATTCCCCAGATTTTTCCATGGCCGCTCCGTCGGGTTGGGGGCGATGTCCATCTGCACAGTGTATTTACCTTGGCTATATGCTAGTCTGCGCCGATGAAAATTACGGTCAAACAACAAGTGCTGCTGACCCCGGCGCTGGTGCTGTTTTTGCTGACCCTGCTGCTGGGGTTTATGCAATACACCTACTGGGATCTGTCGGTGAAGCGCTTCCAAGCCAAGGCTCTGGGGACGGCCTTTATTTCCCTGGCCGAAGCTGATTTGGCATCACGTCGGATTCAACGGCTGCTGCTTGAAATCAGTCGCCGTGAGCTGGTGCAGGAAGGTGAGCTGGAAAACCTCGCAGGCTTGGCTGAGCTGG
>JAACTI010000278.1 GCA_009993495.1 Deltaproteobacteria bacterium
ATTCACCATCTTGCGAGGCGCTGATCAAAATTTTGCTGCCGGGGCCGCGATAGCCTTTGACCATCAAGAGTAATTGATCGTGCCAGAACGCCAGGATGAGATGATTTCCGCCTTGCCAGATTTTTTGCGGATGTTCCTCGCCGATAAACTCGATCCGGTTCAGCCGGTACAGCAGGCGAATAATAACCGCCGCCAGCAAGGGCGCCAGGGCGAGGAGAATCCGATTCGGCAGGCGCATCAGGCCTGCTCCTGAAACTGAATATCGTAGAGGCGTTTATACAAACCCTCTTGTTCAAGGAGCTGCTGATGGCTGCCCATTTCTTGCACTTGCCCCGCCTCCAGAACCAGAATGCGATCGGCGTGGATTACGGTCGACAGGCGATGGGCGATGACAAAGGTCGTGCGGTTACGCATCAAATTTGCCAGTGCCTGCTGAACCATGGCCTCGCTCTCGGTATCCAGTGCGCTGGTCGCTTCGTCGAGGAGCAGAATGGGCGCATCGCGCAGAATTGCCCGGGCGATGCAGATCCGCTGGCGCTGTCCACCGGACAAACGCACGCCGCGGTCGCCGATGAGCGTCGCATAACCCTGCGGCAGCTGGCAGATAAACTCATGGGCGTATGCCTGTTGGGCGGCATTTTCAATCATCGCCCGATCGGCGCCGGGGGAACCGTATCCGATATTATCGGCAATACTCTCGTTAAACAAAAAAGTTTCCTGATCCACCAGGGCCAGATTGTCGTGCAGGCTTTTCTGGGTCACAGAGCGGATGTCCTGGTCGTCGATCAGAATCTGACCCGCCTGGGGGTCGTAAAAGCGGTTCAGCAAGCTGATGATAGTCGTCTTGCCCGCCCCGCTCGGGCCGACCAGGGCGATGACCTCCCCGGGTTGGGCAGAAACGGAAAAGTTGCGCAACACCGGCTCAGTGTCGTAGGCAAAATCGACCTTTTCGAAGCGCACCCGACCGCTGCTGCGGGGCAGGCAGATGGCGTTTTCGGCATCGACAAGTTCAGAGGGTTGATCCAGAATTTCGAACACCCGCTCACCGGCGCCCAGGGCCTGTTGCACAATATTATTGACCCGGGTCAAGCGTTTGAGGGGGGTGTACATCATCACAATTGCCGCCAGAATGGAAAACATCTCACCCTTGGTGATCTCTTCGGCAATCACCCGATTGAGCCCGTACCAGAGCACGGCGGCCACCCCGAAAGAGGTCAGCAATTCAATCACCGGCGAGGAGGCGGCATCGTAACGAAAGGTTTTGCGGATCAGAGCGTAAAAACTTTGGTTTTCAGCTTCAAACTTTTTGCGCTCCTCGGCCTCGGTACCGAAAGCCTTGATGACTTTGATTCCCGACAGGGTCTGTTCGATAACCGCGGTCAAATCGCCCATGGCATCCTGGCCGCGACGGGAATATTTTTTGATCATCTTTCCCAGGGCCGCCGCCGGAACCGCCGCTGCCGGGATAACAATAAACGCCATCAGCGCCATGCGCCAATCGGCGTAAAAAGCGTAGCCGATCAGCGCCAGCATGGTGACAACTTCGCGCAAAATCGTCACCAGCACATCCGAGAGCGCAGCCTGCATCACATTGACATCGTTCAGAATCCGCGACATCAGGCTCGCGGAAGAATTCGCCGTAAAAAACCGCAGGGGCTGAACAACCAGGTGCTGGTAAAGCTGATTGCGGATATCCTGAATCGCTGCCTGACCGACGCTGCGCAGGTTATACTGCTGAAGATAGCGCGCTATGCCTTTAAAAGCGGCGAGGGCGATGACCCACAACGGCACCTGCCGGGCCAGCTCAATGTTCCCGGCAACCAACAGCTCGTCAACGAAGGGTTTCACCAGATAGGCAATGACGGCATCCGAGCCCCCAACGCCCAGAGACGCCAGCATCGCCAGCGCGAGCCAGCCTTTGTAGGGCGCGGCATAGCCGAAAAGCCGCTTATAGATATTTTTTTGTTGTTCTTTCAGAAACACTTTGTCCGTCCCAACCTTAACCAGAGGGTGGCGCAAAAACTCACCCACGGCAACGCCGCCTGGGAATGGTCACACGACTCTCACGGCTTCGACCAACGCGTGTATGCCTCATTGTGCGACCATCTCTGCCGCCATTTTTGCCACTCTTGCGGAACAGCCGGGTCCGCCCATCGCCTGTTTAACTGCGGCCAAATCTTGGCGTAAGCGCGCGGCGTAGGCCCGATCATCGAGCAACCGCAGCAGCTCAGCCGTCAAGTTCGCCGGGGTTGCCGCTCCTTGAATAAACTCACGCGCGATCTCCTTGCCGGCAATGATATTCGGCAAACCGGCATAGGGAATTTTTATCAAGCGGCGCCCAATGGCATAACTTAAGGGCGCAACCTTGTAAACAATCGCCAGGGGAGTTCCCACCAGGGCAATCTGCAAAGTTACGGTTCCGGAAACACAAAGAATGGCATCACAGGTGGCAGCAACCTGGTAAATATTTTCGTCGACCAGCGCAATCGGCAAACCAGTGCCCCGCAGCTTATCCTGAAAAAACTCGCGCGGCAATGAGGGGGCGACCGGCAGCAGGAATTTGAGTTCCGGTTTCCGTTGATGCAGCAGCCGCGCGGTTTCGAGCAGGGTCGGGAAAATGTAGCGCAGCTCGCTCTTGCGGCTACCGGGGAAAATGCCGACAAGCTGAGGGCGGTCCGTTGCCGCCAGGCGCTGGAGCAAGGCTCCCTGCGACTGAGCGGCAACGAACTCGTCCAGCAGCGGATTACCGACATAGTCCGCGACAACTCCAAGCGGGCGGTAAATTTCCGGCTCAAAGGGAAAAATCAACGCCAAGCGGTCGACCCGCGCCGCAATGGTTCGGGCACGACCACGGCGCCAGGCCCAAACTTTCGGGCTGATGTAATAGAGCACCGGCACCCCTACCCGTTGCGCAACCTTCGCCAGCCGCAGGTTAAAATCGGGGAAATCGATGAGAATCAGCAGATCAGGCCGCATGGGCCCCTGGAGAAGGTTCTTGAGCTGATGAAAACGCTTGAGCAGGCGGGGCAGCTGAGAAAAAACCTCGACCAACCCCATCACCGACAACTCATCCGACGGAAATATCAACCGACAACCCGCCTGCTTCATCCCCTCGCCACCAACCCCAAAAAATTCCAGGTGGGGACAAAGAACGCCCGCCGCGCGCAGCAGATTGCCGCCATGCAGATCGCCCGACGCTTCGCCGGCAACAATCAAAACTTTTTTGCTGTCCGCCAGGGGCGCAGTCATGGAAGGCCTTCTTAAACCAAAAAATCAGGGTAACGGTTCAACCGGGTGCAGACATCTCATCATTTTAAGGCAGAGGCGCTGAACAACGCAGAGTCGGAGAGAAAAACTAAGACCAGATGTTGATTTTAAGCAAATAACAAGATACGGCCTTTGAGCTTCTCTCCACCTCTCGCGCCTGGTTAAAAAAGTTTCGGATGTCGCGGGAGCGCTGAACCCTTGCAAATCAGCGCGCCAGACCGCGCACGCTGTTTTTGAGAAAATCACTGAAAACTTGCAGCTCGGGGGTTGCTGCGAGGCTTGTTTCAATCGTTCTGATGGCTTCTTCCAATTTCAGGTTGCTGCGAAACACCAGCTTGTAGGCCTGCTTGATGGAACGCAGGAGATCGGCGGAAAACCCCTGGCGTTTGAGACCGACCAGATTCAAGCCCACCACCTGGGCACGATCTCCCTGAGCAATACAGTAGGGCGGAATATCCTGGGCAATCATCGAACCACCACTGGCCATCACATAGGCCCCAATACGGGTGAATTGGTGAACCGCCGACAGGCCGCCGAGAATGGCATGATGATCAACGTCCACATGTCCGGCGAGAGTCGCGCCATTGGCGAGGATCACGTGATGGTCGATACGACAATCGTGGGCCACGTGGGAATAAGCCATGAACAAATTATCATCCCCGACGCGCGTTTCTCCGCCGCCATCTTCGGTTCCCAGATGCAGGGTAGTAAATTCGCGAATTTTATTGCGATCACCAATCACCAGGGTGGTTTGTTCACCATGGAATTTCAGATCCTGCGGAATGGCGCCAATGGCGGCAAACTGAAAAATCTGGTTATCCCGCCCAATGGTGGTGCGCCCCTCAATCACCGCATGAGCGCCGATGCTGGTACCTTCACCAATACGCACATGCTCACCAATGACCGCATAGGGGCCAATGGACAGATTTTCGGCCAGCTGGGCACCGGGGGCAATAATCGCAGTTGGATGAATCATAAAATTATCCCGTCGAGTAACACTTCACCAGTGACGCCGAGGTCGGCGAAATGGAGGCCTTGGAGGTGGTAACGAAAAGCTGGGCAGAACCTTTTATCCTAAAAAAAGCAGTTACGCACACAAAGCCGCGAAGTTCCCGCAGAAAAACCGATGGTTAAGCGCAAAGTTTAATCCACTTGTCCGGTGAATGTCTGTTTTGCTTTAATCCACTACTTTTCGTGCCTTTTCGTGTTTTTCGCGGTTCCAAAAGCCGTTTTCAGGTTTATTTATCAACGAAAGTCGCTTTCAGCTCTGCTTCGGCCACCAGGCTGTCTCCCACATAGGCCTTGCCGCTGAAAACATGGATACCGCGCCGCGTCGACACAAGTTCGAGTTCCATCCGCAGCTGATCACCGGGG
>JAACTI010000279.1 GCA_009993495.1 Deltaproteobacteria bacterium
GAAAAAGCCATGACCGGAGGCAACTCCTCGGGCAGTGGGCGCGGACGATTTCCCATATGGGCAGAGGCAATCTCACCAGCGATGAGGAAACGCTTCCCGGCCTGCTTCTTGGCGTCCGATAGCTCCTGTGGCAGGGGAACCTGTTCGTTCATTCGACAGGTTCCGAAGACTTCAAGCGTGCTTCAAGCCAGGCGACCAGGCTGGCGGTTGGATAGGCCACCCTGCCGTTGACGGTAATTTTCCCGTCCGGACCGGTACCACGAGAATCTTCGTTGGCTAAATGACGCGGGGTGACAATGCCGCCGGAAAAGCGGTAAACCTCCCGCCGAGCAACAAAGGATGCTCGCCACTTTTCTTCCAGTGCGTAAAGATCAATTTTTTTCATTCTTCCATCCTTTCCATGAATTCTGGGTCCGGTACGGACCTGGTCAATAATCACTTCAGCGTCTCATCACAGCAGGCATGGGATGGGGTTTTAAGGGGATGGTCCCTGCCCGTCCCACAGAGGCGAAGAGACGACGAGTGCACCTACATAGGGAATGGGGATGGGGGGAAGGTGGATAAGGATTAAGAAGAAAAAAATCAAAAAAATTTGGGGCCGGTCGTGAGCCCTCTTGAAACTCCGCAGACCCTTGCCCCCTATGGACGGCTAACGGCTCCGCCTACCCGCCCGCAGGGTGATTGCGTCGCGCCAGGCGCGTCTGCTCCTTGTGGCACGAAAGGTCTGATAGCCGATTGCTTGCGCATTTTAAAACCAGGAAAGGCGAAAAAAACTAGGCAAATGGAGGGTCAGGGCGAGGAGGTCCCGCTCAGAATCAAAAAAGGAGGTTTCCGGGGAGAAATATCAATTCTTACGCTTAACTCGGGCGTCCGGAAGAGGTCGCCACCGGCATATTGATTTTATGCAAGGAACCCATACGAAGGCCACGACAGGGGGCAGTCAAAAGAGCGGTTTTCAGAAATATGAAAAACCATATTTTCCCACCAATCTTTCCACGAAATCTCCCAGCGCCGAAAACTGAAAAAACAAAAGGCTTAGCTGAAATCAGCTAAGCCTTTTGTTTTTTATGGCGGAGAGGGGGAGATTCGAACTCCCGGAGGGTTGCCCCTCAACAGATTTCGAGTCTGTCACCTTCGACCACTCGGACACCTCTCCAAGGTATCAATTCCGTTGTCTTGCGTCTTTCTTTTCGGCTCGCAGCCGCTGAAAAAAGGCGCTGAGCTGGGTACTGCACTGGTGCTGCAAAACCCCTTCGCGCACGAAGACCCGGTGATTAAAACGTTCGTCTTGGGCCAGGTTGTATATGGAACCAGCCGCCCCGGCGCGTGGATCGCGGCAAGCGTACACCAAGTACGGAATTCGCGCCAGAATAATCGCGCCCATGCACATAACGCAGGGTTCCAGGGTGACGTACAGGGTGCAATCGAGTAGCCGCCAGGAGTTGAGCTTTTCAGCCGCCTGCCGAATGGCGATAATCTCGGCATGGGCGGTGGGATCCTGGGTAGTTTCGCGCAAATTGTGCCCACGACCAAGCACCAGCCCGTCACGAACCACAAGCGCCCCGATGGGAACCTCCCGCAAAGCCTCGGCGCAGTCTGCCTCTGCCAGAGCAGCGCGCATAAAAAGCCGATCAACGTCATCTTGTGAACTTTCGGAATCGACCTTCCCGGCCATGGCAGCCTGCTCTTTACGCGACAAGAAATCAGCAAAACACCAAAACTTTACGGTGACAGGGTACTATCACAAAACAACGACAGGGTTCAACCGCTTTTTTGCGGGCCGCGGGCGATCTTTGTTATATTTTTTCGCCTGAATGAAATCTGCTAAAAGTCTCTGGATCATGGCTTTCGCCTGTGCTAGATTGTATACAGTAGACAGTTTATCTTTTAAAGAATTCAACCGCCATCAAATTTTTGGTGGCTTGTTTTGCTGACAGGAGTCGAAAATGACCAGCGAAAATTTAAAAAATGCCCTGCTCAAGGCGATTCAGACGGAAAAAGACGCCATGGATTTTTATCTTATGGGGGCCAGCAAAATTTACGATGAAAAAGCCAAAGCGACCTTTGAATTATTGGCCCGTGAAGAGCGCCAGCATGCTCTTTCGTTCTACAATGCCTGTACTTTCGAACGGCCCGCGTTTGAAGACCTGATGTCAGCGGCCCCTGATCCTGAATCCTCTTGGTTTAAGGCCCTGCAAAAGGCGATGCTGGGGGAATTTGACGAGCGGTTGGCCCTGGAAATGGCGATTGAACAAGAAGATCTGCTGGCCAAAGAACTGAAAATGGTTGCACAAACGATTGATGATCCTGCAATTAAACAAGTGTATCTGACTAATGCCGCCTCAACTCATCACCATCTGGAAATGGTCGAAGCCGATTACCGTGCAATGCTGGGCATGAGCTTATAAGCCGCATTCCATAGAATTGATGTTTAAACCGCTGCGCTACTTGGCCAGCGGTTTTTTATTTACCTGGCGACGAAGGTCACAGTAGATTAGATAGTCGCAAACCATTTGCCCCACTGCGCCCCTGTTGTTCACGGACAAATTATGGAACCTCACTCGCTTGTCATCGTCGATCAGCAACCCGCCCCATCAGCCATATTTCCTGCCTTGCTCAAAACCTTGCACCAGGAATACAACCTCGATGCTTACAGCTGCCGCCAACGCTTGCTGGGGCAGGCCCAGGCCTTGCTTTGCAAGGGGGCAGGCCCACAAATGCAGAAAATTTCTGCCTGCCTGCAGAGCTACGGAATCGAACATTACTGTTTCACCCCCAGCCTGCCGAAATTTTCGCCTTTTCTGCTGAGTCGGCTGGAAATTACCTCGGAAAGTTTAACCCTGTGGGGCAAGGATAAGCATTTCTCCCTCTCAAAAAATTCGCGAACCCTGATCGTGTTGGCTGAGATGTCGGGGAAACTGGTCGAACGCCAAATGAACCAGCTGTTGTCCGCTCACCGTTTTCAGGGGAGCACGCAGCTTAGCACCCTGAAAGATCCGCGCTGGCTGAAGGTGATTTTGCAGGGCCGACCGGTGCTGGATATTTATCTTCTCGACGCCCAGGGGCTGCCCCAGGCTGCCGTGCGGGCCCTGCCGGGGAAATTTGACCATCGCGGCCTGGGCGAACACGCGACCCTCAGCGCCAGCCAGAACCTGGTGAAACTGGCCGAACTGGTCAAGACCTTCTCCCCCGCCAGTCGGTTGGATATGCGCTTCGGGTTGTCGCTGCTACCAGGGGCGAGTTTATCGTCTGGCGCCACCGAGGATCTGATCA
>JAACTI010000590.1 GCA_009993495.1 Deltaproteobacteria bacterium
TCCGGATTCTATCCCGTACTTAAAAAGCACTGACGCTGATTGAGTACAAACCCCAAGGAGGAAATACCATGTCCCACAACAAAGACGTTAAACGCACCCTCAAGAATGAAAGACTCGAATACCCGATCAAAATGATGCACGCCTATCCCTCGGTCAATGTCGGCTGGGGCGCTCATACCATGGTCGGCAACGATGCCAAGGCCCTGGGCATGACCAATGCTTTGATCGTGACCACCGGCCTGCGCGGTACCGGGATTGTTGAAACCATCCAGGGCGTTCTCAAAGCCGCCGGGGTCGCATCCGAAGTTTTCGACAAGGTCACCCCCAACCCCAAAGATCATGAAGTCATGGCCGGGGCCAAAGTTCTGGCTAAAGGCAAGTTTGACGGCCTCGTTAGTCTGGGTGGGGGCAGCTCTCACGATGCCTGCAAAGCGATCAAACTGGTTCACAGCCATGACGGCCAGGATGTGCGCACCTTCGAAGGCGCCTTCAAGGCGACAAAAGCCAACACTATCCCCCAGTTGGCGATTAACACCACCTCGGGTACCGGTTCGGAAGTTTCCTGCTTTTCGATCATCAACCACACCGACAAAAAATATAAAATGGCCTTGTTCGATCCCAACTGCACCCCGAGCAAATCGGTTAATGACCCCCTGATTCATCAGTGTATGCCCGGTCACCTGGCGGCTTACACCGGGATGGATGCTCTCGCTCACGGCGTTGAGGCGATCACCTCACGTTTGGGCGTGGTTTCGGCCTACGGTCCGGGCCTGAGCGCAATTTCCCTGATTTTCGGCAATCTGCGTCAATCCTCCATGAACCGCAACAATGATAAAGCCGTCGAAGCCATGGTCTGGGCCGAAATGGCCGCCGCCTACAGCTTTAACAGCGCCGGTCTGGGGCTGATTCACAGCATGGCTCACGCCCTCGGCGGCATGTACGACGCGCCCCACGGCTTGTGCAACGCTATCGGCCTGATTCCGGTCATGGATTTCAACCTGCCGGCCTGCCCGGAGCGCTTTAAAATGATGGCCCAGGCGGCCGGGATCGATACTGGTGGTATGTCCGACATGGAGGCAGGCCACGC
>JAACTI010000292.1 GCA_009993495.1 Deltaproteobacteria bacterium
GCTGACAAACCTCATTGCAAAATTGCCGCAGAAATCGGCGCTGGGTGATGTTCCGCAGGGGGAATTGGGGGCCCTTCTCCGGCAAGGTTTGACTGATTCACCCCAAATTTACGCCGCCGCCTTGGTGAATGCTCAGGGGCTGCTGTTGGCCCACTCACACCAGGAGGCGTTCGAACCCTTCTCCGTCGCCAAGCGTGATTTTTTCCGTTATCACCGCGAGCACCCAACCGACGAAAAGCTGTTCATTTCCCAACCTTTCAAAAGTGAGCTCAGTGATCAATGGGTGATCGTTCTGTCGCGGGTCTTGCGCGATCGGGATCATACCTTTGCCGGCCTGGTGGCGTTGGCCTTGAATCTTGATTATTTTCAATCTTTTTATGCGCGCCTGGAATTGGGTACAACGGGGAAAATTGTTCTCATCCGGCGCGATGGCGTGCTGCTGTTGGCGTATCCAGCCAGCGATTCTGACTATAGTGTTAACTTTAAAAAATCTTTTGTTATTCAAACCTATTTACCTCAGGCAGAGCGCGGCACTTTCCACATTCCTCGTGGCCAGGCGCTCATAAACCCCGGCGGGCGTATCATCTCTTACGCCGCCCTGGAAAAATTTCCAGTCGTTGCCACCGCTAATATGGGCACCGGTGAGGTGACCCGCGAATGGCGCAAAAATACCCTCATTCAAACAATCGCCACCTTGTTTTTTGCCTTGGTGATCAGTGTCTTTGGTGGTCTGCTGATGCGTCAGCTTCGGCGGCTCGAACAGGCGGGCTTGGTGCAGGCCGAACAGCAGGCGGCTTTAAAGATGGCCGCCGACGCCTGGCAAGCAACGTTTGACGCGGTGCCC
The DNA here is from genome assembly GCA_009993495.1 of Deltaproteobacteria bacterium. Taxonomy (GTDB): domain Bacteria; phylum Desulfobacterota; class Desulfuromonadia; order Desulfuromonadales; family Geopsychrobacteraceae; genus Geopsychrobacter. The sequence continues at coordinate 845 of JAACTI010000292.1, forward strand.
GATTCTATCTGGATTATGGACGTGGAACGCCGGATTTCCCACGCCAACGCGGCGGCCAGACGCCAATTCAATGAGGCCGAAAATGCAATCATCGGCCAGAACTGCGGGGCACTGACGCAACATCAACATGGGTCTCACGAACACTGTCCCTTTCACACTATGATGAAAACCGGCAAGCGCGCCTCCCGAATCACTAAAATTGGCGCTCTCTGGTACGAAGTGTCCGTCGATCCCATCCATGATCAAACCGGTAAAATGACCGGCGTGGTACATATTGCTTCAGATGTTACCGCCATTAAACAGGGGGAAGACCAGGCCCTCGAAAACGAAGCGCGCATGCGGGCTCTGCTGACCGCAATCCCCGACGCCATTTACTTTAAGGATGCCGCTGGGCGCGGTTTGCTCGCCAATCGCGCGGGCCTGGAACTTTTTGGGCTTTCGGCCCAAGAGTATCAGGGCAAAACCGACGCCGAACTGGCCGAATACAGGCCTGCCTACCAGGATGTTTTCCATCAGTGTTATGTGAGCGACGAAAGAACCTGGCATGCCGCGAAAACCTGTCATTTTGATGAAGTTATACCGGATATCGATGGCGCCCGGCGTTTTTTTGCTATAACCAAAATACCCCTCTATCGCGAGGATCACTCGCGCCTGGGCATGGTGGTGATTGCGCGCGATATGACCGGGCATCAAAAACTGGAAGAACAGTTACGTCAGGGCCAGAAGATGGAGGCGATTGGGCAGCTGGCAGGGGGCATTGCCCATGATTTCAATAATCTACTGTCGCCGATTTTGGGTTACGCCAAAATGATTGCCGCTGAGTTGAAGATTGAAGATTCTCTCTACGCCAAAATCAGCCATATTAGCACCGCAGCCCACAAGGCCAAGGATCTGACCCTTCAGCTGATGAATTTCAGCCGCCGCCAGCCCTTGCAGCCGCGAGTGTTGAACCTGAATGAGGTTATTGATGCCTTCTACCCCATATTGTGTCGCACCATTCGGGAAAATCTGGCCTTAACTCTTGATTTGAATCCGGCGGGAGTTTTTATTGAAGCAGAACAGTCGCAAATTGAACAAATTTTACTGAATCTGGTGATCAATGCCCAGGACGCCCTGGCCCACAAAGGCGAAATTGTCATCCAAACTCAGACTTTCACCCTGGGTGAAGATCAGTTGCCACCCTGTGCCGAGATGCCACCGGGCGACTATGCGTGCCTTGAAGTGCGTGACAACGGTTGTGGTATGGAGCCCGAGATCCTGGCGCATATTTTTGAACCTTTTTACACCACCAAAGAGGAGGGACTGGGAACCGGACTGGGGTTGTCGACGGTTTATGCCATTGTTCAGACTTCTGGCGGTTTTTTGCGGGTGAACAGTCAGCCCAAGGTGGGAAGTGTTTTTGAAATGTATTTTTCGTTGATGAGTGCACCACCGGCAGAGAAACCCCAGCCGGTCAGACCGATCCTGAAAACGGGAGATGGCCAGGCGGTTTTGCTCGCTGAAGATGATGATATGGTGCGGCGGATGGTCCATGAAATGCTGACGATTGCCGGTTATCAGGTGCAGGAAGCGGTGGATGGTCCCTCGGCCCTGGCCTTGGCGCGCACGGCTGAACTCTCTTTTGACCTGCTGATTTCCGACGTGGTGATGCCGGGTCTCGACGGGCCGGAACTTCATGCGGAATTGCGCAGCTTCATGCCCGCGCTGAAGGTGCTCTTCATCTCCGGTTATGCAACCAATCCCAATTCGAGGGGGCGGGTGGCGCAGATCGATCCTGAAATTTTTCTGCAAAAACCTTTCAGCGCTCAGGCTCTGCTGGCTCAGGTGCAAAAGATTCTGCACGGCTCAGAGGAAGCACAGAAAGGGCGCAAGTAATTTTTGTTCAAAAAATGGGGATTTCCGGTATATGATCCGCTCTTGTCACAAGAGATTTTTTGATTTGTGGAGTTGTTATGATTCGTCGTGCCCGGATTACTGATGCCAGAGGGATTCATCAGCTGTTGCTGGGATATGCCCAGCAGGGCCAGTTACTGGGCCGTTCCCTGGTGGATATCTATGAAGCCCTGCGCGATTTTCATGTCTGCGAGCAAAATGCGGTCATCGTTGGGGTGGGGGCGCTGCAAATTTGCTGGGAAGATCTGGCTGAGATCCGCTCACTGGCGGTTAAACCAGGATTAGCCGGGCAGGGCATTGGGCGAAAGATTGTTGAACACTGCCTGGCCGAGGCGCGGGATCTGGGGCTGAAGCGCGTTTTCGCCCTGACCTATCAGCCGCAATTTTTTGAGCGGCTTGGTTTTGTCGAGATTGAAAAACAGCAGCTTCCACACAAAATCTGGACAGATTGCATTCATTGTGTCA
>JAACTI010000293.1 GCA_009993495.1 Deltaproteobacteria bacterium
CACTCACTAAGGATTTTTCCAGGGCTTGCCGGCAGGCGGCAAAAAAGCTCAAAGATTCGCCCTGGTGCTGGGCAATCCGCTCGATGCTAATTTTACCGATGCCGCGTGTGGGCACATTGATAATCCGCAGGGCGGCCAGGGAATCGGCGGGGTTGTAGAGCAAGCGCAGATAGCTGAGGGCGTCTTTAATTTCAAGTCGGGCGAAAAAGCGCACCCCACCGTACATCACATAGGGAATCCGCGCGAAGGCCAAAGCTTCTTCCAGGGCCCGGGACTGGGCGTTGGTGCGGTAAAATACGGCAATCTCACGCAATGAACCGCCGTTTTGAATGAGGCGATTAATTTCGCGGCTGACGAAACGTGCCTCTTCCAGATCATCGCTGCACGACTCAATCCGCACCGGTTCACCCAGGGGATTATCCGTCCACAAACGTTTGCCCTTGCGCGCCAGATTCTGCTCAACCACCGCGCCCGCAGCATCGAGAATATTGCGAGTTGAGCGGTAATTCTGTTCCAGGCGAATGATTTTTGTCCCCGGATAGTCGCGTTCAAAGTTGAGGATATTGGCAATTTCAGCCCCGCGCCAGGCATAGATCGACTGGTCATCATCACCGACAACACACAAATTTCGATGGGGCCGGGCAAGCAGATTCACCAGTTGATATTGAATACCGTTGGTATCTTGAAACTCATCCACCAGAATATGCCGGAAACGCTCTTGCCAATGCTGCAAGCGCGCGGGATGGTCTTCAAACAACTTCACCAGCAAGAGCAGCAAATCACCAAAATCAAGAGCATTGGCCTGTTTAAGCCGCCGCTGGTAGCGGCGATAAATTTCCGCCAGTTCTGGTGGGTGGCCCTGTTGTTCGAGGAGATCTTCGGGACCCAAACCGCGGTTTTTGGCCTGATCAATCGCCTGGGCCGCCGCCGCCGGGCGCAGAACCTTTTCGCTGATGCCCAGTTCCACCAATACTTGTTTCAGCAGGCGCTGTTGATCCTGATCGTCGTAAATCACAAAATCACGCGCATACCCCAGCAAGGTAATTTCCTGACGCAAAATGCGGACGCAGCTCGCATGAAAAGTTGCCACCCAAGGCGATTCGCAATCGGGCAGAATCGCCGCCAGCCGCTCACGCATCTCGGCAGCGGCCTTGTTGGTAAAGGTCACCGCCAGAATCTGCCAGGGGGCCACACCCTGATCACGCATCAGCCAGGCAATGCGCTGAATCAGAGTGCGGGTTTTGCCCGAACCTGCGCCGGCCAATACCAGCAACGGACTGCCACAATGGGTCACCGCCTCGCGTTGCTGAGGATTAAGACCGTCAAAAAGCTCAGTCATCTTCATCTCCCAGGGTTCGGGCCATAAGGGCGCGGTTGTAAGCGGCCACCATGTCACGGCGCGAAATAATTCCTAATAATTTCAAATGGTTGTCGCGATCGACTACCGGCAGCTGTTCAATATTACGATAGCCGATTTTGCGCATTGCCGTGTCAAGATCTTCGTCGGCGTGGGCGGTAATAACATCCTTGGTTGCCAACTCTTTCACCACCACCAGATCCATCAATTCGGGCTCGAAGACCACGCCCATAAAGTCCTGCACCGAAATAATGCCGCTCAGATGGCCCTGGCTGTCGATGAGAGGGAAATTGGTGTGGCGGGTGCTGGCGGTGAAACGGGCAAACTCCCCCAGGGTCATGTTTTCGGGAATAGTTTCAACGTCTTTCGACATCACCTCATTCACCAGCAACGCCTTCATAATATTGCGTTCCTTACCGGCTTCGAGGTCGATACCGTCACGCGCCAGTTCGGCTGTTTCGAGACTTTCCTTCTTAAAGTGGCGTGCGATAGTCGTTCCAATGACACAACACAGCATGATGGGCACAATAACTTCGTAAGAATCGGTAATTTCGAACAGCAGAAAGATGGCCGTCATGGGGGAATGGGTCGCCGCCGATAAAAAAGCGCCCATGCCCACCAGGGCGTAGGCTCCCGGTGCCAGCTCGGCCGAGGGAAACAGCAGGCTGGCCAGCAAACCAAAGGCACCACCAGTCACCGCGCCCAAATAAAGACAGGGCGCAAACATGCCCCCCGGCAGACCCGAACTGATGGTGATGGAGGTTGCCACCGCCTTGGCCAGAATCAAAATCAGCAACAACATCAAGGGTTGTTGGTTAGATAGCACCGTGTCAATAAATTCGTAACCATTGCCGTAAACCTGAGGCAGGGCAATGCCGATAATCCCCACCGTCAGCCCACCCAGCACCGGCTTGACCAGGCGTGGCAGACGAATTACGGTCACCATCTCCTTGATGCGAAAGTGCAAATTAATGAAACCACTGGCCAGAAAGCCGATCACGCAACCCAGCACCAGGTAAAGCACCAGCTCCCAGGGGGTCTGCAGCAGGTAAATGGGCGCATTCAATTCCATTTTATTGCCCAGCAGGGCGCGTGAAACCACGGTGGCCATGCCGCTGGCAATGACAATGGAGGTAAAACTGGCAAGCTCAAAGGACGAAAGCAACACAATTTCAGCGGCAAAAAACACCCCGGCAATGGGCGCGTTAAAGGTTGCCGCCACCCCCGCCGCCGCCCCGCAGGCAACCAATATTTTCAGGCGGTCGCCGCCCATTTTGAACAACTTACCGAACTGGCTTCCCACCGTGCCGCCGATCACCGCAATTGGCCCTTCCTGGCCGGCACTGCCCCCTGTGCCCAGGGTGATCGCCGCGCCGAAACCGCGGGTAAAAATCGGGCGCATTGGCAACTTGGCCCCCTTCAGATTCACCTTGACCAGAAAGCCGGCGAAACCGCCCTTTAAGTCTTTAGCAAAAAAATACCACAGGGGAATCATGAGCAAACCGCCCATGAGGGGGAAGATAAAACTCAGCATCCGTTCCGGCGACCAGTGCTCAGGATCAATTCCCAGCAACCCCTGTCCCTGTTTAACCACCAGAAAATGCACCAGCTCAATCGTTTTGCGAAACGCGTAATTACACAGCCCTCCCAGCAAACCGACAATCACCGCCAGCACCACCATAAAGGTGTTTTCGCTGACATGGAAATGGCTGAGAAAGCGTAATTTGAGGCGTCGGACACGCCGGGAAAAAGGCAATGAAGAAATAAAGCTAGCCAACGGAAACACCTTAGGGCGCAGCCCGACAAGCAGGCAAGCCGCGAGAGCAGACTTAAGTCGATACCGAC